>JBKBRG010000006.1:0-21396 GCA_046292325.1 Tabrizicola sp. | reverse complement strand
GTCACCCGGTGCGGCGCGATCAACGCCAGGTAATGCGGCCGCCACTCATCGTCCGGCAGCCCGTCATACAGCGCCGAAACGTGCATCCGGATCGCGGCGCGCAGCGCCGCGGGCACCGCTGCACCCTCCGCGCCATATCCCAGCGTGAAATCCACCCAGATCGCCCCCGGCACATCCGCCACAGCCGGCGCTACGAACTCCGGCCGCAGCCAGACGGTGGTGCTCCGGTCGTCCGACAGCAGCCGCCATGCGCCCGGATCTACGGTCTGTTCCGTCAGATCCGGGTCGAGGTAGCGCAAAACGGCCGCCGAACCGCCCGGCATCGCCACCGACAAGCCCGAGGACCAGCCATCGAACCGCACCCGCCAGACCTGATCGATCAGGCAGCGGCCCAGGATCCCGTGCCAGCCGTCCAGCGCGGAAATCGCAGCGTCCAGATGCTCCAGCAGCACACCGTCGTGGGCCAGATGGGTGACGCGGCACTGCTCGCGCGCGGCGTCCAGCGTCACCGGGCGCTGAACCGGCGCCTGCACGCGGATCGGTGGCCAGATCACGACGATTTGCCGCCCGTCTTGCGCTCGCCCTTCGCCTCAGCCTCCGGCTCAGGCTCAGCCTCCGGCTCAGGCTCAGGCTCCGGCGCTGGCTCCGGCTCCAGCGCATCCAGCTCGCGCGCCGCCTCGACCAGATCGTCCGGGCAGTCCTCGCCCGCGGCGTAGACGCGGGGCAGGATCTCTGCGCCGGAACAGCCCAGGATTGGTTTGGTCAGTTTCATCGTCACCTCCATCGGTCAATGCGCCTCGGGCGGTAACGCCGCCCGAGGCCAACAGCGCAGCGGCTCAGGTCGTCGCGATCTTCAGCAGCTTGATCGCGTTCGTATCCAGCAGCTTGCCGCCGACCCGCCGCGACATCGGGAACTTCACGTAGCCCGGCTGCGTGATCTCGTCCCGCAGGATCCACCAGGACGGGATGTCGGCGATCAGATAGCCGGCGCGGAAGTCGCCGAAGGCGATCGGGAAGGCGTTCGCCGCGATGGTCGGCATATCCTCGGCCACGACGATCCGCTTGCCCAGCAGGGTTTCAGGATCGCCCTCGCGCACCGCCGGCGTCAGCAGATACTGACCGTCGGTCGTCTTCACCTTGGCATGGGCCGCCAGCGTCAGGCTGTTCATCACCCAGACCGCGTTCGCCCGATGACCCGCTTTCAGCGCATACATCATGTCCTTCAACTGGTCATAGGGGTTGGCACCCAGCGCCGCCGCGGCGCCGGACGGGACGTATTGCAGCGTGCCGAAGGCGCGGCCGGCATCGGCGGTGGCAACCGGCGCAGGGCCGGCCAGGAACCCGGTCGGTTTGTTGGTGCCGTTGCCGCTGATGAAGGCGATGCCCTCGGCCTTGGCCATCTGCTCGGCCCCACGCTCGATCAGCCAGCCCTCGACATCGAACATCAGGTCGCTGATGGCCTGGCGGGTCGCCTTGGGATAGGCCGACAGCTCGCCGAAGGTCGGCGCCACATCCGCCAGATCGGGCGTGGTTGTCGGGTTGTGGGTGTCGGTCTCGCCCAGCCATTCGGTGCCGAACCCGTTCAGGTCAACCAGCTCGTGATAATCCGGCGTCGAAACCGTCACCACGCGCGAAATCCCGCGGATGGGCGAGATGTCCAGCAACTGCTTGTTCAGAGCCGCCGCGATTTCCTTGGGCAGTGCATAGCCGCCCGAGGCCGGCGTTGCCACCCGCACGTCCGCGGCCTTGCGCTCGGCCGCATAAAGCGCCGCCTCCGCTCCGCCGACCGCGCCCTTGCGCATGAAGTCGATCAGAGCGGCCTTGTGCTCGGCATCTTCGACGGTCAGGCCGTTGGCGGCCAGCGGCGGGCGGTTCAGTTTCTTCTCCAGCTCCGCGATGCGGCTGGATTCGGCCGTCAGCCGCTGCTCCAGCGCCGCTTTCTGTTGCAGCGTCGCGGCCAGATCGGCCTCGATGCGCTCGATCTTGGCCTGATCCAGCCCGTCCGCCTGCGATTTCAGGCCGTCCACCTCGGACCGCAGCGCGGCGATGGTGCGGTTGCCCTCCTCCAGAAGGGATTTCAGTTCGGTGATGTCGCTCATTTCTCGTCTCCGATTGCTAGAGTTTCAGCCGCGCCCGTGCCAGCGCGACCAGCTCGTCCAGATCATCGGTGCCAGCGCCCGGCATGGCGGCCTTGATCGCCTCGAAACCGCCGGCCATCAGCCGGCGCGCCACGGTCCGCGACAGCCCGGCGTCCTGCGTGAGCCTGCGTTCCAGTTCCCGTTCCGTCAGATCGGCGGATTTGACGGCGTCCACGCGCGCCGCCGCATTGGCGGGGAACGTGACGACCGAGACTTCGACCAGATCGACCGCTTTCAGCATCCGGCGCGGCTCGTCGGGCTTGGTTCCCAGCGTGAATTCCTTCACGCGGTAGCCGATCGACAGACCGTCCAGCACCCCCTCGCGCAGCGCCCCATAGATCTGCTTTCCGCGTTCGGTGTCCAGGTTGATCAGGCGGCCCTTGACGCGCAGGCCGGTGTCGTCCTCGGCCATTTCCTCCCATTTGCCGATCGGCAGCGCGTCCATGTCGGTCATGCCCCAGCCGCCGTGCTGCACCAGCATCGGCGGCAGGCTGCCGGCCTTCTTCCACTCTCGCAGGGTCGCCCTGAACGCGCCCTTGACGATCACATCGCCGTAGGCGTCCAGGTTGCCGAACACGGCCCCGTATCCCTCGAACGTGCCAGTCTCCTGATCGACGCCGCGGGCGTCGAATTTCACCTCAAACCGCTGCATTCTCCGCTCCGCCGCCTGTTTCCTGCCCCTCAGCTGCCCGATTCATCGCACCCGGCGACAGCTCTGCCGCCCTCCCGCCCAGCGGGTTCAGCCCGACCTCGGCCCTGACCTCGTCCTGGGTCATCCATGCCGGCGTGCCGCCGGCGCCCAGGGCCTTCGCGTAATACTCCGCCTGGTCCTTGAAATCGCCGCGCAGCAGGTTGCGCTCGTCCAGATCGACCCTCAGCCCGCCATCGAAGCCGAGAATGTCGCGCGTCGCCACGTCCTCGAACCGCGCGATCCACGGCCCCAGCGTGTGGATCACATGATTCCGGAACATCTGTTCGGCGCTGGCGAATGTCGCGGCCTTGTCGGCCTGCATCAGCATGATTGGCTGCACCCGGAAGGCGCGGGCGATCTCCTCGATCTGCAACCGGCGCGTTTCCAGGAACTGCGCGTCCACACTCGTCATCGTCATCGAGGTGAACTTGGCATCGTTGTCCAGAATGGCGATTCCGCCCTGCCCACCCGGCCCGAACCGCTGCGCCCAGGTGTCGCGCAACGCCTTGCGCGTCCCCTCGGAGATCTCCTTCGGCCAGCTCAGGATACCGGACGGTTTGCCGCCGTTCTGCGCCAGCATTGCCTGCTGCTCCTCCAGCGCCTGGCTCAGGCCGATCGCCTGCCGCGCCAGCCGAACCGCAGGCAGGGCGCGGACGCCGTCCAGCGACGGCCCGCGCAGATACAGCACCTGCGACTGGTCGAATACACCGCTGGAGCCGTTTGCGAACGACACCCGCACCTGAACCGACCAGTCGCTGCCCTGCTCGACGGTCCACGCGCCCGGTGGGACCGGCAAGAGCTCGGTGATGCCCAGACCCGGAACCACGTTCTTGATCGCCAGCCCCGCGCCGGCCAGAACCGCGCAGAACACCAGCCCCTCGCGGAACTCGTAGCTGGTCTGCCAGCCGTTCGGGCGCTCGGCCAGCAGCCGATGCGCCCAGTGATCGCGCCGCACGATCAGCTGCGGCATCGCCGCACCGGGCGCATACCGCTCTTCGACCACCCGAACCGGCATCTGGGCCAGGCCCTCGGCGATCACCCGCGCGGCACAGAGAACCGCCGTGACGCCGATGGCGCCCTCGACCGTCTGCGACCGCTGCCCGGCGCCGGAATAGCCCAGCCAGGCGGCCAGCGACTCCTGATCCGACACGTTGAAGCGCGTGGTTTTCCGCGAACTGCCGCGCAGCCAGCCCAGCATCACAGCACCAGAACCGGCTCGCGGTCGATATAGCTGCCGACGACACCCGCCGTCGGGTTCTCGCGCATGCGCATCGCGGCGTTGAACAGCGCGATCAGCGGGTCGATCTTGGCGGCTCCCGCCAGCTCTTTCTCGATCACGTAGTTGGATCCTTTCAAACGCTGTTTCGCGTTGCCAACTGCCCAGTTCAGCAGGCGCTGATTGCCGTGCAGCAGGCTGCCCGCCTCCAGCCGCAGCGGCACGCCGCTGACGGCGCTTTGCAGTTTCCAGCCCTGACCGACAGGAACCACCTGCGGCGGGACCAGGCCCCGCGTCGCCAGCGCATCCAGCAGCAGGTCGATCCCGGCCGCGTCCAGACCGATGCCGCCGATCTCGGGCAGCAGGCCGGCCTCGCGCACCCGCAGGCACAGGTCGGCGGCCTCTGCGGCCTGTTGCTCGCCTGTCTCCACGATGCGCAGATCGCCGTCCTCGACGAAATCGCGCAGCGTCGGCGCGATCTTCGGGCGCGCGCGGAACACGCTGGGCCGCGCCCACGCCCGCACCCAGGCCAGCCACCGCTTGTCTGCGGTCCGCCCGAGGACGCAGAGGGCGGCCAAGTCGTCGGCGCCGCCCCAGTCGCCCCCGACGGTGCAGACCTCGCAGTTGGTCAGGATGTGGTCTAGCGTCACCCAATCGCGCCCGGCTGACACCCAGTGCCGCGCACCCGGCCAGGCGTCCGCGTTCTGGCCGACGCCGATTTCGACGTTGAAATGCTGCGATGCCACCAGCGCCAGCGCGTCCTCGCCGTCTGCCTCGGCCTTGTCCAGCTCTTCGGCCAGGAATTGCGCATCGACCGACCGGTTGAGATGCGGGTTGACCAGCCCCCAGGTGGCCGGATCGCGCCAGCTGCCATCGGCCTGCATGGCGCGCGGCAGCTCATACAGGACAGCCAGCAGCGGGGCCGTTTTGCGCCCGTCGCGCACGTCGCGCGCGGCGGCCAGCTCGGCCCGGAACACACCGGCCGGAGGCGTTTTCGACTGCGTCGTGATCTGAAGCAGGAAACCGGTGTTCTGCGGATGCGACAACCCGCCCCGGATCTCCAGGAACACCCATTTTGCCGAGGGCCGCGAGGCAAAGACATGCGTCTCGTCGATCAGAACGTAGCTTGCCTTCGACCCGGTGATCACCTCGGCGTCCGCCGCCTTGATCTGCAACTCGCTCGGGATCGTCGGGTGCAGGTAGCGGATGGTCTTGATGTGGTCGTGCGTGCTGAACACGTCGTCCAGCCGGATGCCCGACTCCAGCGTTGTCGCCCTGATGATGCCTTTGGCCTGCACATAGGACCGATCTGCGATGGCGATGGTCGGGGCGATCAGCAGCGCCTCGGCCGCTGGCCGTTCGTTCAGGATCAGCGCCACGACCATCATGGCCGCCGCGATGCTGGTCTTGCCGTTCTTCTTGGGGATTAGCAGGAAATACTCCCGGATCGCCCGCAGGCCTGTTTCCCGGTCGAACGCGCCGAACATGGCCTTGACCAGATCGAACACGAAAGGCGCGCAGACCTCGCCATAGGTCGGCAGGCCCGGAATGTCCGGCACACGAAGCTGACGGAACAGGCGCAGCGCGCGTTCGGCCCGCTCTGCGTCAAGCGGCAGGTCCGGAATCAGCGACTGTCCGGCCAGAATTCGCGCCTCCCAGTCCGGCACCGCGGTTGCCCAGCGGTCCCTGATCTCGGTTGCAATCGTCATGTCCGCCTCAGTTCAGGGTCCGTTGCCAGCCCAGAAGGTCCGGATCGCGCGCAATGGCCTGCGCCGCACCGTCCCGTTTCATCCGTTTCTTGCCGGGGCGCTCATCCAAGGCACGATCTTCGGCCGCTTGCTGCGGCGCGGTGATGCGCTCGACCTTGCCCATGCGGTCCGACCGCTCGATCATCGCCTCGAACAGCCGCATCGCGGCCATGTTGCCGGCAAAGGCCGCCTCTGCCGCCACCTCGATCCGCCGGGCGTCCAGCCGGTCCCGCATGGCCTCCCGCTCGCGCAGCTCGGCTCTAAAATACCGCTTCAACGTGGCCAGAGACACGCCCAGGGCATTTGCGACCCGCCCAGGCACCCACCCCAAAGCCAGTAACAGCTTGACTTTATTATGATCTTTGTCAGTCGGCACAAACGGCGGCCGCCCACGCAACCCCTTTCCGACCCGAACCGGGTTCCCGAAGAGGTCAAACTCTGCATCCATGAGAAAAAAATCTGTTTGTGACTTCGGGGCGGGCAGGGGGGTGGGGTCGTTGGGGGGATTGTGGCACCCCTACCAGGGTTGCGCGCGGTCGGCCGCTTGCTTGTGACTGTCGTGGCAGGCCTTGCACAGGCATTGCAGGTTGTCGCGCGACCAGAACAGGGTCGGGTCGCCGCGGTGAGGCGTGATGTGGTCGCAGACCGACTCGCCCTTGCCGGTCGCGACACGGCCGCAGAGGCGGCAGGTGAACCGCTCCTCGATCCTAACCTCCAGGCTGAGCCTGCGCCAGCGGTCGGTCACATACCAGCCGCGCCAGGCTTGTGTCAGCAGGCGCTCGCGGCTGCGCTCTGCCTCGCTGCGCGCGTGGGCCGGGCCGAACCTGGACGGCACAGGGACGAGGCGCGACGACGGAATGCCACGCAGTCGCGCCATCGCGCCTCTCCCTCACCGCCCCACGCGGAAATGCGAAAGCGCCCGCGGTTTCCCGCAGGCGCTTTTCTGTTCCCTGGCGTCTTGTCTAGTGGGGCCTGATTCGCTTGTCAAGCGGCTTGTGCGTCGCGGCCCCGCGCGGCGGCCCGCCATGGCTCGAACTCGGGCAGATCGGCGGTGATCTCGATCCGGTCAAGCTGCCGCGAACAGCGCAATTCGGCCGCGATCCAGGCCAGCGCCTCGATCCAGGCCAGATAGCCGCGCCGCGCCGCCGCGATGCGGTCGGGGCTCGCGGTATAGGTGACGGGGCAGCACAGCACCGCCACCTCGCGCAGCCGGCCGCGCCAGAGGATGCGCTCGATTCCGACCCGTTCTGTCGCCGCCTGCCGGCCGAACTGGTTCTCGCCGCGCCAGGCCACCGGCACGCAGCGCGGGCGCAGGTCGCGGCCCCAGTCCGGCGCGGCCCCGGCGCGGGCGAGTTCCGCCACCCGCAGCGCCATGCGCCGCCCGCCCAGATCGCGCGGCAGGCGCGCGACCGTGGCGGCGATTACCTCGGCATCGTGCGGGCGCGGCGACCAGCCGCCACCGTCGATGCGGCAGCCCAGATGCCCGCGCTGCATCATCACCCAGACGGTGGAGACCTCGGGCCGGCGATCCTCGGCCAGGCTGTCGAACTCGACGCTGGCGCGTTCGACACCGAAAGCCCACTCCAACGCGGCGCGCACGGGCATGCGGCGCCGGGTCATGCCGTCTCGCCGCGCAGGGCGCGGGCGTCCTCTCCGCGGGCGACCAGCGCCAGGCAATAGGCCTCGGCGCGGGCGTAGGATTCCAGCCAATCCAGATCCTCGGGCCGGGCCGCGCCACGCTCGCGCAGCGCGCTGAGACGGGCGCGCGTGCGGCGGTTCTCGTCGGCCTCGCGCCGGATCATGTCGAGCGCGGCAGAGCCCGGCGGAGCGCCGAAGGCGCGCAGGTAGCGCCAGAGCTCGACCAGATAGCCGCCGTCGCGGGCGATGGGGCCACCGCGCGACCGCAGCCAGGTGGTCATGATGTGCCGCCGCTCGTCGGGCTCGGGCGTGCGGCAGATCGTCTGCGCCAGGTTCCAGATCGTCGCAAAGGCCGGCCATTCGTTGAACTGGCGGCCGCCGGCCCGTCGCAGCACGCAATCGGCCAGGACGACCAGGTCGCGTTCTGGCAGGTAGGACAGGCGGTCGGCCAGCCGGTCGAGAAAGGCCCCGTGCTCGGCCACGGTGGCGCCGCGCGGCCGCACCAGGCCGTCCGCCTCCAGCCGGCGGATCAGCACCTCGCGCACACGCGCGCGGCCGGCACGCTCTGCCTCTGCCACCTCTGCCTCAGCCGGCGGTGCGCCCGCCGGTTGCCGGGCCTGCGCTTCCGTCTCTGCATCTTCCCTGTTCATCGCATCCTCCGCTGCCTGTCGCGCTGTCGGTCGTCACGGATCCCAATCTTTTCTTCTCTTGTCTTATCTTCTCTTATCTAGCCCTCCACAGTGGAGCACTGTGCCGGAACTGTTCTCCACTGTGGAATCCACAGTGGCGCCGGAATTCCCAATGATTTCAATCACCGCGCCGAGGAGCCCCCGCGGCGCGGCCCCAGCCAGCCCTCACGCTGGGCGTGGATGAGAACCCGTTCGTAGGCCGTCTGGTCGCGGCGGCGCTTCCAGTTCTCGGCCAGCCAGTCGTCCATCCGGGCGATGAGCACGTCGTCCGCCAGCATCGCCTCGACGCAGCCCAGATCGCGCAGCGCCTGGATCAACCGCGCCCGGCGCGCCGCCACCGCCTTTTCGGAATTCTTCAGCGCCCGCGCCTCGCGCCGCTCGATCGCGTCGCGGACCTGTTCCAGGACCACGGGGTGATACAGCCGGATCTCGCCGTCGTCCACGAGGCAGGGCCGCCAGCCGCGCAGCGGGCCAAAGGGCTGGCGGCAGAGCGCCTCGAAATGATGCGGATCGGCGCGCAAGAGGCGCGCGATCAGCGCCGTGTCGCGCGGCAGGGTGCCGACCGGGCTTTGCGTCTGCGCCAGGTCGAACAGGTCGCGCGCCATGCCCTTGACCTCGAAAGAGCCCATCAGGCAAAGCGCGCTGGACAGCCAGCGCAGGTGCTGCCACTTGACGAAACTGTGTCCGTCCAGCCTGTCGTGCCGCGACAGCGGATAGACGAATGGCTCTTCGGTTGCCACGGGGCGCAGGTCGGCACGGGTTTCCGACGTCACGGCTGTGCCTCCCGGCGCGCGGCCCTGGGCCCGCGCCGCTGCATTCCGAGGGCGCGGATGTCCGCGTAAAGCACCTTCTCGGACAGGCCCAGCATCGCGCGGATTTCGGCATTGGACAGGCCGCGGCGTATGCAGGCGGCCACCAGGTCGCGCCGGGCGGCGATGCGGGGCGCGACCTTGCCGGTGGCATGGGCGACCCCGGGCCGCGGCAGCGACACGCGCGCGGCACCGGCCACCGCCCAGACGGCGCGCTGCGAACAGCCCCAGGCGGCCGCGATCTCGGTCGAGCTCATGCCGCGCGCCACCATGGCCCGCAGCTCCTCGCGGCGGCGGGCAGCCGCGACGTTCCGTTCGTTCACCGGCTTGCGCCCGTGCTGGCGCAAGGTGCGGTTGATGCCGTGGCGCCCGCCGCCGACCTCGGCCAGGATCGCCTCGACGGTCGCGCCCGCGTCGTGCAGGGCCAGGATGCGCTGCACCCGCGCGTCGGCCTCCCGGGCCTGCTGCGCCTTGCGCCCCGGCCGCTGCGGCGGAAAGAGCCGCGCCGCAGCCTCGGCCCCGCACAGCTGCCGGATCCGCCGCCGCAGGTAGGCCGGATCGGCAATCCCCAGGCGCTGGCCGATCTCGGCCGCCTGCGCGCCCCCGGCGATCATGTCCTGCACCAGCGCGACCCGCTGGTCCGGGGCCACTGCTTTCTGAACCGGCCGATCCTCGGGCGGCAGCAGCCGGGCGAGGCCGCGGATATGGTGCGGCGAGCGGCCCAGGCGTTCGGCAACCTGCCTGACGGACAGCCCCTCGCGGGCAGCCTCGGCGATGCGCCGCAACAGATCGGCGCGTCTGGCCTGCCGCGCGCCGGCGTCCTTGCGCGGGGCGGGCGGCGGCGTCCAGTCCGGCAGGGCACGCCGCACCAGACCGACCACATAACTGCGGATCGGCCTGACACCCAGGGCCGCGGCGATCTCCTCGACGCTGCGGCCCGACAGGGCCAGCTCGCGCAGCTGCGCATCGCGGCGCTCGCGGTCCCGGCGCTGCTGGCTGATCACGGTCTCCGGCACCGGCACATTGGCGCGGCGCAGAACCTTCTGCACGGTCGATACCCCGAGACCGCAGCGTTCGGCGATCAGCGACAGCGACAGGCCGGCGCGGCGCAGATCGACGATCGTCGCCTGCACCTCGGCCTCGAGCGCCGATCGGCGCCGCCGCGCTGCGTGCGCCCGGCGGATCGTCGCGCTCTGGATCCTCGCCCGCTCTTCTTTCCAGCCGGGCACGACAAGGGCGTTCTTCTGCGGATCCCAGACGGGCAGCGGCCGCCCCGAAACGCCGCGCACCACCTGCTGAACCGTCACGCCCGGCGCCACGGTCGCGCCGTAGCGCGCGGCGATCTCTGCCACGGTTTCGGTCACGGCGTCACCTCGCACCCCATATCGTCCAGCAGGTCGCGCACGGCGCGCCCGACCCGCAGGCTGTCAGCCGCCCGCAGGACATCGGCCATCGCGGCGGGCCAGCCGTTGCGGCGCAGCTCGTCCGGGCGGTGCGCCGCCACCCACAGCAGCGCCTCGAGGCGGTCGAGGAATTTCAGCCAGTTCCGCTCGGCCTGGGTCAGCCAGTCGTCGGGGCCGACGATGTCCCGCCGCGCCTCGACCTCGGCCTCGGCAAACAGGTCGGCCAGCTGCGGCAGGCGGCGCTTGCTGTCGGCGGACAGGTCGCCCACCACAATCTCGCCCACGTCGTGGAACGCGACGGCCCGGATCAGCGCGGGCGTCGGCGCCGGGTGCAGGGCGAGCAGCAGTTGCAGGCAGCGGCCGACGTGATCGGCCACGGTCTGCCCCGTGGCGGCCAGCGCCGGATTCTGGTGCCAGCGCCGGACCGATCCGCTGGAATACAGCGCGCGCAGGTTCATGCCGCGGCCTCCGCAGCCTCAGGCAGCGGGCGCCACCAGACCGGCCAATGCAGGCGGTCGCGGCACTCGGGATCCTCGCCGGCCAGCGCCGTGTCGTGCAGCACATACCAGACCAGCAGAACCAGCGCCGCGCACGGCACCGACAGGCCCCAGCGGGCCAGATCTCGCGCCACCGCCGACAACGGGCGCCCATCGCGGAACAGCGCGTCCAGGACGTGCAGCACCACCCGGTCGGTCACGGGCGTCGCCGCCAGAACCGGACCGGCATCCAGGCCGCGCTTGACCACGCCGGACACAGCCGACCGCGTGAGCCCCGTGACCGCGGCGATCTGGCCGTAGGACTGGCGCAGGGTCCGCGCACGGAACAGAATTTCCAGCTTGGCCAGATCCTCCTCGACCGTGGACTGGCGGGCGCGAGTCATGCCAGCACCAGCGCCACCACGACCGCCGCGGCACACAGCGCGCCGATCACGAACCCGCGCCGGAATGCCCGCCGCGCGCGGGCCTCGGCATCCTCGATCCCGACGAACTGGCGCGGCAGCATCAGGTGATCGGGGCGGATGTTCACGCGCGCCCCCGTCCGCCACGGGCGGTGGCGCAGATCGCCGCGCAGTCCTCCGGCCAGGCAAGCCAGGCCAGGGCCAGCGCCGCCGCATCTGGCCGGCAGGTGCCGTTGCGCCAGTTGGATGCCGCCTGCCGGCTGCGCCCGAAGAAGGCGCCGCAGGCCCGGTCGCTGTCGAACCGGCGCAGCATCAGGCCGGGCCAGCCCTCGGTGAGACGGTCGCGCACGGCGTCCGGGTCCAGCGTCCGCAGGCCGTGGCGCGGGTCGTTCCGCATGGCGCGCCGCCCCGGTCCGGCAGGCAAGGACATTTGCCGCGCGGCCGGTGCAGGATCCGACCTGCCACTGTTCGAGACCACAAGGGAAATCCGCCGTGTCTGCACCGCTGCCTCCTGCCGTTTCACGCCGCGCTCTGCCGCTCGCCGTCGCCGTCTGCGGCATCGTCGAACGGCGGCAGGATTGGGGAGATGGAAGCTGGGTCGTGCATCATGCCGCGGCGTCCATTCTTTCGGACTCTGGCTGGCTAGAATCCGAAAGATTACGGAACGCCGCCAGCGCGTCGGGAAAGTCATGCCCGTCAGGCCACCGCGTTGCGAGCCACTGCATGGCCGCGTTGAAGCGTTCCAGCGTGATGCCAGCGCCTTGTCTCAGCTGTCGCAACTTCTTCGTGTCACCGAAGAGCCGGTGCGACAGGGTCGTTTCCTCCTCGATTCCGGTGAGCAATCGGAACCGGTCGGCAACAGCTATGAGATCCTGTGTGGTCAGCATGATGGATATCAATGCGGTTTCAAAACCGCGTTGTCAACGGTTCGCTTACCGCTCACGTCGCAGTATTCCGAACGGATAGATTAAACCCATGAACATGCAGGCGATTCTTGAACGCATTGCTGCGCGCAGCGCGGAACTCGGCATCTCGGAAGCTGCACTGTCGCAGAAGGGCGGCTCGCGCGACCTTATCCGCAACTGGCGTCGGGCACTCGAGAAAGGACAGACGGTGAACGCCCGCTATTCCTCGCTTGCGCAGATCGCCCGCGCCCTGAACGTCAGTGAAGACTGGCTGCTCCACGGCAAGACCGGGGCAGCACTTACCGCCAGATCCGATCGCGGCATGGCAGAAAGTGCCTCACCCTTCAAGCTGCGCCCAGTTGAAACCAACCCCGATGATACCATGGCCCCGATTCGGGCCATTTTCGGCCATCATGTGACCACGCCAGGCCTGTTTCGCGTCAACAGCGACCTGCCAGCCTTTCAGTTTGCGATTGGCGACATCGTCCTCGCAGATCTCGCCCGCCTGCCGGAGCCGGGCGAAATTGCTCTGGTGTCGCTAACCGATGAGATCTCGGCCAGATCGACCACCACGCTCTGGAGATACGTTCCGCCTTACCTTATCGGCGGGCAACTCGGTCACAGCGCGCGCATGATGCGCATTGACGATCCAGGCGTGACCGTCCGCCATCCGGTGGTCGGCTCGATTCGGGGCATTCCCAAGCAATGACGAACAGAAGGACAGGGCGGTGACCACAATCATACGCACAGAACGCCGAAAGCGCAGCATTTTCGGCAAGCTTTTCCTCTTGCTCTTCTGGCTCTTCAATCTGTTGATGGCGTTGTGGCTTTTCTCCGCCTTCCAGATTTCCAGCGACCAGATAGCCGCCGCGACATCCGGGGCCCAGCGGGCCGGCGCCACCATAGGAACCGGCTTGGCGACCGGCATTATCCTGACGATCTGGATGGCCGGCGCAGTGATCCTCGGTCTTCTCGTCCTGCTCACGCCGAGCAAGACCATAATCACCGAAACCACTAGGGACTGATACGATGCGCCCATTCATGTTACTCCTGGCGCTGGCAGCCGGCGAATCCCGCGCAGAGCCTGACAGTCTCGAGTCCATGAGGCGAGCGCAGGAGCTGGGCACAATCCTTGGCAGTGAAACGCTCTGCGATCTCGCCATCGACACCACCGCCGTCCAGGCTTGGATCTCGGACAAAGTCTCGCCTGACGACATGACGTTCGCCGGCAACCTGCAAATGATGATTGCGGGCGCGCAGCTGCGACAGCAAGAGATGTCGGAGGCGGCGCGCGTGGCCTATTGCACCGCCATCACGCAGTCGGCAAGGACTGCCGGTCTTATTAGATAGCTTAGGCCTGACGGACTTCCCGAATCGCCCCGCCTGCTCAGGCGGGGTTTTCATTTGCCTGTAAGCGGTATTTTAACCGCCTGATCCTTGACAGCGGTTTTTATACCGCATAGTGTGCGGATACTGTGCCGACCACGTTCAAGGAATGTGCCCATGACCGCCCCCTCTTTCTACGACCCGGAAGGTTTGCGCCTTGCCCGTCAGGTCGTGACCAACACCGCCTTTCTCGCCGATCTCGACCTCGAGACGCGCGCCGAACTCGTCACCGTCGCGCTGGAGATCCTGCGCGAAGATCGCGATTGCCGCCGCCCGCAGCCCGACCCTGCCGACCCTGCCGGCCCTGCGGCCCGCGTGATCCGTGTTCCGCCCGCGCTGTTCCAGGCCGGACCCGGTCAGCGCCGGATCGTGCCTCTCCGCGTCCGCCGCCGGATCGCGGTTCACCCCGCGCCGACCTCTCCGGGGGACGCCGCGTGAGCCGCGCCGTGGACGCCCTGTGCCTCGTTCTGCTGGCGGCGGTCGCCGTCGGCACCGGGCACCTGTTCCTGAGAACGGCGCTGATCCTGCCGGAGACGCTGGCGCAGGCCGAAGGACACGCAGAATGACCCATCCCCAGCCGCGCTGGGCACAACGGCGCGGACCTCCTATGGCGACCTCCCGGCCGGTCGCGACAGACCGGCCGGGCTTTTTCGGAGAACGCGATGACCGCTCAGGAAACCGGTTTGGCGCTTGCTACCCTGGTGCTGGCGCTGCTGATCGCCGCCGACCGCGACCTGCGGCGCGCCGACACAGCGACCTGCGACTGCGCTACGCAAACCCGTCCTCCGCACGGGGCAGGGCAATGAACGATCACGCCGGGATCCTCCGCCGTCTCCTGCGGATCGCGCCGCAGGTTTTCCCGGCGATCAGCGCACAGACCGACTGGCACGCGCTTCTGCGCGACGCGCGGGCGGCACTCGAAACACCACGGAAAGGATCCGAGCGATGCCAAGACTGATGCGAATTCTTGCGGTCGCCCTTCTGACCGCCGGCTGCGCCCTGCCGACCTTGGCCAACGGCTGCTGGGACTGCGAGCCGGAACCGCCGATTGAGGAACCCGAACCGCCCGCGCCGCCCGCGTTGCCGATCTATCGGCCCAGCGACAGGGACCCGTTGACGACGCCGGCCTACTACCCCTGCTGCGTCCGGGACGGCGCGGTCGTCGTGCTGCGCCGCGACCTGTTTTCCAGCACCGCGCGGACACTGCGCCGCTGCGAGCGGGCGATCGCCCGCCACGGCAGGTTGGACAACGAGGACCAACGGATCGGGGCACTCGAAGCCGCGCTGGCCATCCTGCAACTGAAGCGGAGCGCCGAAGATGCCCGCCCCTGAACGCATCTGGTTGAGCGACGGCGGTGATTACGACGCGCAGCGCCGGCAACAGCTGCTGGGCGATGAAGATCTCATCCTGTGGTCCGATCACCGGCAGGACGACGACGACACCGCCTATGTCCGCGCGGACCTCCACGAGCGCGCGCTGTCGCTGCTGCGCGAGGCCACGGCGGAACTGCGCGCCGAGGCGCAGGCACTGGTGCTGTGCGCGTCGCTTCTCAAGCGCGACGGAGACCGCTGGACGCCGAAGCCGGAGACCATGCCTCGCAGCGATCGGCAGGAAATCGAGCCGCTGCTCGACCTGATCCGGCGCATCGAAGCGCTCGCCGGCCGCCCGGCGGACAGCGTCGTCTGGATGGACCGGCTGCTGGACTCGAGGACCGGAGAATGAGCGCGCCACGCCAACCGTTTCCGATACGGATCGCAATCCAGATCGACGATCCTGCTGACCCAAACGCCCGCGCAGCCGTTCTGGCGGTGATCGCTGTCCGTTTGTGCCGCGCAAGTGGCGACTGTGACGTGCCCGCGTCTCCCACCGCTGATCTGATCCACGCCGCCGCCCGCCACGCTCTTCACAGTCTGAAACCGTCTGAACCGCAGCTCACCGAGTTGCTCCAGCGTGTCGCCGCGCTCGCTGCCAGAACAATCTGCGCAGCTGACGCCGGCACCGCTGCACCGGAACCCGAGCCGCCCGCAACGCGACACTGAAATGCCCATCCGATCCGAAAACCGCCACCGCTACCCGTCCGACTGGCGCGATATTTCCGCGTCCGTGCGCGCCGAGGCCGGCAATCGTTGCGAGTGGTGCCTGGCACCCAACGGCGTGATGATCCGCCGCGGCCACCTCAACGGTCGCCCCGTCTGGCAAGAGGCCGCGTCGGTCTATTGCGACGTGTTCTGCGCCGATACGGGCCAACTGCTCGGGGGAGAGAACGCCGACACCTGCGATTTCCGCAGCCCGCCCGTCCGCGTGGTGCTGACGGTCGCTCACCTCGATCACCGACCTGAAAACTGCGACCGCGCCAACCTGCGCGCGCTGTGCCAGAGGTGCCACAACAGATATGACGCCCAGATGCGGCGGGCCGGGACAAAAGCTCGCAGTCGATCCAAATCGGCGTGGCGGGACTTGTTTTCATGACCCGCCGCGCCACCCTGACCCAGGCCGACCTGACCCGCGCCATCAAGGCGGCGGAGGCTTGCGGCAAGGTGGCGCTCTGGACCCCGGCCGGGATTGCCTTTGTCGAATCGGACAAGGTGCCGTTACCGTCGCCGGATCAGGCCGAACCGGCCCCCTACGACGCATGGAAGGCGAAGCGTGAGGCTCAACGTGCCCGGCGTGCATGAGGTCAGGAAGCGGCTCGCCTCGGGCGAGGTCCGCATCTACCGCTACGCCTGGCGGGGCGGACCCGCGATCAAGGGCGAACCCGGCAGCCCGGAGTTCCTGGCCGCTCTGGCAGCCGCCAAGACAGAGGCCCCGCCGCACCACAAGGGCACGCTACAGGAGGTGTTCAACGCCTACCAGGCCAGCCCCGCCTTCACCGCGCTAGCCGAGGCCACCCGCAAGGGCTACGCGCGCCGCCTGCCTGCAATCGAGGCCGAGTTCGGAGACATGCCAATCAAGGCGCTTGCAGATCCCCGAGTGCGGGGCGAGTTCCTGGACTGGCGCGACCGGCTGGCGCAGAACAGCCCGCGCGAGGCGGACTATCACCTGGCGATCCTCGCCCTGATTCTGGCCTGGGGCCTTGACCGTGGCCGCGTGCCCGCCAATCCGGCAGCGAGACCGGGCCGCGTCTACCAGCCGGACCGGACCGACCACATCTGGACCGAGGCCGATGTGGCGGCTTTCCTCGCTAAAGCGGGGCCGCAGCTGCGCCTGCCGTTCCTGCTGGCACTGTGGACCGGGCAGCGCCGGAACGATGTCCTGCGCATGCCGTGGGGCGCCTACGACGGCGCGACAATTCGGCTGGCGCAGTCCAAGGGCAGACGGCGGGTGGTGATCCCGGTCGGGGCCGAGCTGAAGGCGGTCCTGGACGCGACGAAGCGCCGCGCCACGGTCATCTGCGTCACCAGCCGGGGAAGCCGCTGGACTGGCGACGGGTTCAGCGCTTCGTTCCGCAAGGCCTGCGAAGCCGCGGGGATCGAGGGACTGACCTTCCACGATCTTCGGGGCACCGCAGTGACGCGCCTTGCTCTCGCCGGATGCACCGAGGCGGAGATCGCCACAATCACCGGCCACAGCCTGAAAACCGTCGGGATGATGCTCGATCGGCACTACCTCAGCCGCGACGCGGGCCTCGCAGAATCGGCCATCGCAAAGCTGGAAAAGCACAGGGCGGGAACGCAAAGTGATGCAGGCAACGGAATGAAAGCGTAGAATGTCGAAATGTCAGAATCTACCACGTTGCCGATTGCAGACTTACGCAGGTTGGTGCGCTACGAGGCTGAGACAGGGCTCTTGTTCAGCGCTGAAACGGGGCTCCGGGTTCTGGCGCGCATGAACAGCAATGGCTACTTTTGCGGATCGCTCCTTGGGCGAAAACTTCTGGCGCACCGCGCCGCTTGGGCCATTGTCCACGGCTCCTGGCCCGCCGTCATAGATCACATAAACCGCGTGAAGACGGATAACCGGCTCTGCAATCTTCGCGAATCATCCTTCTCGCAAAACGCATTGAACTCAGTGCGCGGCAGCGGACGATCACTATTCAGAGGGGTGGCATACCTGCCGAGCAAGGATCGATGGGTAGCGCGATTTCAGGATGAATATCTTGGGTGTTTTGCGACCGAGCTGGAAGCAGCTAGAGCATACGACGCAACTGCACGGATTCGCGGTTTGCCGGTCGATCTGTTGAATTTTCAGAACGAAACGCATACCGAACATGTAAAATGCCCTGTAAAACGCTCATACGATCAGTGGAAGGCAAAGCGCCTAAGTCATTGTTTCTGAATGGTGGCGAGGGAGGGACTCGAACCCTCGACCTTGCGATTATGAGTCGCACGCTCTAACCAGCTGAGCTACCTAGCCACTGGCGGGCGGATTAAGGGCGGCGGCGGCAGAGGTCAAGGGTGAATCGCCCGCGCCGCGCGGCCTTCCCGCCGCGCCACCCGAAATTCATCGTCGCAGGATTTCGGGCCCCCCGACGCCGCCTCAGCGCGCGACGCGCGGCCGACCCGAGGCGGTGGCGGTGACGAGGGCCTCGATGAACATCTGCCGGCCCTCGATCTCCACTTCCTTGACCGCCCGGTCCAGAGTGATCCGCAGGTCCACCGCCCCGGCGGCACGGGCGCGGGCCGAGGCTTCGGCGACGAGCGCCGTCTCCAGCGCGGCAAGCGCGGTCTCGGCGCTGGAAAAGCTCTGCAATCCCTCGGCCAGATGGGCGACGAAGCGGCCCTCGGCGGGCGAGGTGACGATGCCGGTCGCGCGCTGGCTGACCTGGCCGGCCACCGCCCCGATGGCATTGGCGACCCCGGCATGGTCGGGCAGGATCATCGGGCAGTGCAGCCGTTCGCCCACCGCGCCATAGTAGGACGGGGCCGAGGCGCCGAGCCCGATCACCGGCACGCCGAGCTTCACGTCGATCTCGACCACGCCGCGATGGCGGGCGAGGCCGGAGGTGCTGAGCGGGTGGCGCGCCAGCGCCTGCGGATCCTCGTCCGCGAAGGCAGGATCCTCGCCGAAGGCGGCCTCAAGCAGGCAGTCCACCGTCTGCTGGGTCAGCTGGTCCACCACGGCCTGCGCAAAGGCTTCTGGTCCGCTGGCAAAGCGTTCCCCCGCCCCCGTGCGCCGCCGGGCGATCAGCCGCAGCGCCTTTTCCGCTGCCGCCCCGTCCCAGCTGTCCAGCCGCCCCAGCACATGCGCCGCGTCCGAGGGCGTGACGCCGGAAATCATCACCAGCCCGCGCGCCACCAGCCGCTCCAGCGCCGCCACCTCCAGCCGCGAGGTCAGCGCGGCGGCCATCGGCATCGGCGCCGTGATCCGGTCCAGCACCGCCAGGTCGCGGGCGTTCAGCCCCCCGCGCTGGCCGCCCATCGGGATGACGAAGCGGCCGTCCATCTCGCCCACCGCCTCGGACGACAGCCAGCGGTCCAGCGCGGCATGGACCATCGCCCCCTGCTCGACGGCCAGAAGCGAGACCGGCATCAGCCGCCGCGGGCCAAGGCGCAGGCCGCCCCTCAGCCCCTCGGTCACCAGATGCACCTCGCTGTCGCCGCCAAGGCCGGTGGTGCGCATCGCCACCGCCTCGACCATGGTGCGGAAGCCACCGACTCGGGCGCCCTCCGGGTCGATCTCGGGCAGCCCGTCGCGCAGAAGAGCGACATCCGTCGTCGTTCCGCCGATGTCGGAAACCAGCGCATCCCGCGCCCCGGTCAGCCAGCGCGCGCCGACGATCGAGGCGGCGGGGCCGGAGAGGATCGTCTCGATCGGGCGTTCGCGCACCATGGCGGCAGAGATCAGCGCCCCGTCGCCGCGCACCACCATCAGCGGCGCGTCGATTCCCACCGCAAGAAGGTGGCGTTCGCAGGCCGCCACGAGCCGGTCGATCATGCCGATCAGGCGCGCGTTCAGCACCGCGGTCAGCGCGCGCTTCGGGCCGTTCAGGTTGGCCGACAATTCGTGCGAACAGGTCACGGGCCGGCCGGTGACCCGGCGGATCAGGTCGCGTGCCGCCACCTCGTGCGCGGGGTTGCGGGTGGCGAACTGGGACGCGACGGCAAAGCCCGAGACCTCTTCCCCCAGTGCCCGGACCTGCCTTTCCAGCGCGGCAAGGTCCAGGGCCGTGACCTCGGTCCCGGCATGGGTATGGCCACCGGGCAGGCGCACCACCGGGTCGCCCTTCAGCGCCTCGGTCAGCCCGCCCCGGCCCAGGTCGGCGTCGTCGAAGCCGATGAAGACCAGCGCCACGCGGGCGCCCTGACCTTCGACCAGGGCATTGGTGGCAAGCGTCGTGGACAGCGACACCAGCGCCACGTCGGCGGCCTGCACCCCGGCGGCGGCGATCGCGGCATCGACGGCCTGGCCGATCCCCACGGCCAGATCGTGCCGCGAGGTCAGCGCCTTGGCCTTGCCGAGGACGGCATTCGCGGCATCATCCAGGATCACCGCATCGGTATAGGTGCCCCCGGTATCGACACCCAGAAAGATCGCCATTTCGCCGTTGCCCCAGTCCCGTTTCCTGTCAGCTAGTGCAGGATCGGGGGACTGTCAGCCCCGGAAGCGACATCAGGCCCGTCGCCGGCGCCGATGCGCCGGGGGCAGGCCCAGCATCGCCCGATACTTCGCCACCGTGCGCCGGGCGATGGGGGCGCCGCCCTCGGCCAGCGCCTCGGCCAGTGCCCCGTCGGAGAGGGGGTGGTCGGGATCCTCGGCCGCCACCAGCCGGGCAAGCCGGTCGCGCAGCGCCCCGGCCGAGGGCCCGCCCTCCTGCACGGCGCGGGTGAAGAGGCTCCGCAGCCACCAGGTGCCGCGCGGAGTATCGACCGCGGTGCCGGTCACGACCCGGCTGACGGTGCTTTCGTGCAGGCCAAGCGCCGTGGCGACCTCTGCCATCGTCATCGGCACCAGCGCGCCCAGACCCGCCTCCAGCGCGGCGGTCTGGCGGGCCAGGATCTCCTGCCCGACGGACAGCAGCGTGGCGTTGCGCCCCTCGATCATGCGGATCAGCGCCCGGGCCTCGGCCCGGCCCTTGCCCCGACCCTCGGCGACCGAGACCGAGGGCAGGGCGGATCGGTTCAGCGAAACGATCCAGCCCGAGGCGCCCTTCTCGGCGATCAGGTCGGGCTCGCGCACCGGGGCGGCGTAGGGCTCGAACCCCGCGCCGGGCTTCGGGTCATAGCTGCGCAGCCGCCCGAACGCGACGCGGATGTCGGCCGGGTCCAGCCCCGCCTCACGCGCGATGCGGTCGATCTCGCCCCTGGCGAGAAGGTCCAGCCGGTTGAGAAGCGCGGTCATCGCGCGATCCAGTTCGCCCGCCTCCTCGGCCTGAAGCCGCAGGCAGTCGGCCAGGTTGCGCGCGAACAGCCCGGTCGGTTCGGCCTGCCTTTGCAGGCGGCTCAGCACGCCTTCGACCGCAGCGACACCCACACCCAGTTCTGCGGCGACGGCGGCGGGCGGGCGGCCCAGCCAGCCCGAGGGCTCCAGCGCCTCGGCCAGCGCCATGGCGATGCGGGTCTCGGCCGGGTCGAGGCGCAGGGATTCGACCACCGACAGGACATGGCCGACGAGGCTTGGCCCGGCGGCCGCCTGTTCGGGGCGCTCGGCATCCGCGGCGAAGGCGGTGCGCCAGCGCGGGATCCACTCCTGCGCCTGGGGACGGGTCAGGACGATCTGCGGGTTCTCGGCCGCCTGTTCCTCGAGATAGCGCGACAGGCCCGCCGCATCGGCGCGCAGGATGCGGATCGAGGTCGCAAGCCCGGTGGTCAGCGCCATGCGCTGGGTCTGCTGGACCGAAATGCGGTTGCGGGACTTCATGTTCGGATGATGCCCATGGATGGCCTGTTGCGGCAAGCGCAGATCAGGAAACGATTTCTTTGAAGAAATCGTATCGG
>JBKBRG010000005.1:16631-21642 GCA_046292325.1 Tabrizicola sp. | reverse complement strand
ACGGTCGCGAAGTGCTGACCTGCGCCGGGATCGACCCGAACGAGCGCGTGGTCAAGGGGCTGATGGAATTCGTCGCCAAGGGCGTGCGCACCTCGGTCGCGCTCAGCCGCGAAGAATCGGAACGCCGCCACGCGCTGGAGCTGGACCAGGCCGAAGCCGCCTGAGACAGACATCTCCCGCAGTCAGACGCGCGTCCGCAAGGGCGCGCGTTTTCGTTTGCAGGTCAGCGGTCAGTCCAGATCGCGGGCCACAAAGGCGCGGTTGATCTCGGCGCGGACGAGCTTGCGGATGTTGCGGGTGATCCGCTCACCCAGCTCGCCCTGAAGTTCGGCGCGCAGCGTCTGGCGGACGATCTCTTGCAGGGCCGCCTCGTCCAGAACGGCCAATGGCATGCCATCGACATCCACGAATTCCGTCGGCTCGGGCCCCGGCGCGGCGAATTTGCCTGCAGCAGCCCCCGGTTGAGCGGGCTCTTCCCGCGGCGCGGCCTCGGCCGCCGTCAGGCGCGCGGCCATCTGCTCGGCCCGGTGATGCACCGGCACGAAGAGGACCGGTTCATCCGGCGCGCTTCCGGCGTTCTCTGCCCCGCCCCCGTCGCGCGGAGGCGCAGCTTCCGCTTCCCCCCCATCCCCATCCGCCGGGAGTTCGCCGCCGGCCGAGCCGATCAGGACCTCGGCCTCTTCCGCGGCCAGCGCAACCTCGCCCAGGGAAGCGGCGGGCGGTTCCGCCCAGAGGCCGCTCTCCCAGACGGCTTCCTCCGCGTCCGGCAGGTCCCCTTCCCCGGCGCCTTCGGCGGCCGCGGCATCGCCCGGCTCTTCGCCAACCGGCCCGGCGACAGGCTCGCTTTCCTCCTCCGGGTAAAGCAGGACCGGGGTCAGGTCCGGCTCGATCTCTGCAACAGGATCCGCGGCAATCGGCGTCTGCCCGCCGGCGTTGTCGTCCGGCGCTGGCGCAAGGGGATCGTGAAGCGGGGGGGCAACCTGCTCGACCGCTGCTGCCGAAGTCTCGGGCACGTCCTCATCGGCCGTCGGGGATTCGACGACCGGAGCGTCCAGCACAAGCGGTGCCAGCGGACTGGACTCCGGGACCACCCGCAGGGCCGCGGTCAGCAGAAGCCGATCGGCATTGAGATCGCGGCTGAGCGTCCGCGGGCGAAGCTCGTTCGACACCAGCCGGCGCACGGAGGACACGACATCCTCGATCTCTTCCGAGCTTAGGGGGCCGGCCATTGGGAACATCCGTTCGCTTGCGCGCTTACGACCTCAACTTAGCGCCTCAACCCCCAGAATAGCAACAGAGAACGCGGATTGTCGCCAAGTCGGCGCGATCAGTTCCCGATCTTTTCCAGAATCCGATCCAGCTTCTTGCCCTGCGCGCTGTGCGCGGGCGCATTCCTGACGGCGCCGTAATAGGCCTCCGGATCATAGGTCGGGATGCCCAGTTTCAGGTGATCGACGGTCAGAAGCCCCATGGTTGCCAGCACCTGATAGACCGCGACATAGCGCTGCGCCTCGGCCTCCAGCCGGGCATTGCGGGCATCAAGCAGCTCTTGCTCGGCGTTCAGCACGTCCAGCGTGGTGCGGGTGCCCGCCGCCGCCTCTTCGCGCACGCCATCAAAGGCGGCTTGCGCGGCGCGGATCTGGAGGTCCGATGCCTCGATCGACGCGGCGGCAACCGAAAGGTTCGCCCAGGCGACGCCGACGTTCTGCAAGATGCCGACGGCGGTCTGCTGCAGCCCGGCACGCGCCGAGTCCTTGCCGGCCAGCGCCTTGCGCTGCAAGGCAGACAGACGGCCACCGGCATAGATCGTCTGGTTCATCGTCAGCCCCAGCGACTGCGACTGCTGGTCGTTGTCGTCGGTGCGCCAGGTCGCCCCGGCCCCGACCGTGGGCATCCGGTTTGCCTTGGCCAGTTCCACCTGAAGGTCGGCGATGGTGACCTGGTGCTGTGCCTGCCGCAACAGCGGGTGCGTCGCACGGGCCACGGCCTGGGCCTCTTCCAACGTGCGCGGCAAGGCCGGCGCCTTGGGCAGGGCGGCAAGGTTGTGCGGATAGGCGCCGGTCGCGGCCTTGTAGGCCTCGCGCGCGATCTTCAGTTGCCCCTCGGCCGCAGCCAGCGCCGCGCGCGAGGCCGCAAGCCGCGCCTCGGCGATCGACACGTCCGTCCGGGTGATCTCGCCCACGTCGAAGCGGTCGCGCGCGGCGCGCAGTTCCTGGGTGATCAGCCGCAGGTTGCTTTGCCGCAGTGCCACCACCTCCTGCGCCAGCCGGACATCGACATAGGCGCTGACGGCGGCCAGAAGCACGTTCTGTTCGACATCGATCAGCGCCTGCCGCGTGGCCAGCACGCTTTCCCGCGCGATATCGATCCCGATCCGGCGCCGGCCGAAGTCCAGCAGCGTCAGCTCGGCGCTGAGCGACAGCGAGGCCGACAGGCCCTCGGACACGCTCGGCCCCAGGGTCGTGGTGATGTCGGCACGCTGCCAGGCGCCTTGCAGGGTATAGGACACCACCGGCCGCAGACTGGACACCGCCACCGCCACATCTTCGTCGGCCGCCCGCAGCACGGCGCGGTTCTGGTCGAGAAGGTTCGAATTGTTGTAGGCGGCGATCAGCGCGTCGGTCAACGTCTCGGCCCTGCCCTCGGGCACCGCAACGACGGCAGAAAGGGCAAGGACCACCGAAAGAAGCCAACCGCGCATGCTTTTCTCTTTCTTCAGTGCCGGGCAAGCTGCCAGGCGTTTCGTTCGAGGCCGGACCTGTGGCGGGCCGGACAGGGCCATGCAGGCCTAGAGGACAAAGGTCCGTTTCGCCTGAAAGCCAGGCAGCACCGGGGCCGAGGCGTTGAACACCGGCCGCCAGGTCACCAGACCCGAGGTCTTGTAGCCGATCCGCGCGGTCCCGACCGCCCCTTCCATGAACACCGCGCCGATCCGACCGCCTTCGGCCAGCTGGGCAAGGATCGCATCGGGAACGACCTCCACGCCACCCTCGATCGTGATCACGTCATAGGGGGCGCATTTGGCCGAGCCCGCGGCAAGCGGCCCCGTCACCACGACCGCGTTGTCCACACCCTCTTCCGACAAGAGCCGCTGCGCCTCGGCCGCCAGCGCCTCATCTTCCTCGACCGCGACGACGGTTTCGGCCAAGCGCGCGATGACGGCGGCCGAATAGCCGAGCCCGCAGCCGACATCGAGCACCAGTTCATCGGGCTGGATGTCCAGCGCGTCCAGCAACTTGGCAAGCGTGCGCGGCTCCAGCACCACGCGGCCCGGCCCGAGGGGCAGGTTCTCGCCCACATATGCAGCCTCGCGCAGGGCATCCGGCACGAAGCTTTCGCGCCGCACTGTCAGCAGGGCATCGATGATCGGGAACTTGGTCACGTCGGACGGCCGGACCTGCGTATCCACCATCATCACGCGTCGGCTGGCGAATTCGCTCATTCTGAACTCATCGGTCTTGTTGGCGATGGCTGATGTCTTGCCACATATGCCAGACTGCCGCAACCGGCATCGGGTGCGATTTCGCGCGCCTCTATGTCACAGTCAGGGGTTGCTCAGGCCGGGTTTCGGCTCTCGGGGTCCCAGGAGATCGCCCGTTCGCCCAGCGTCCGGAAGGCCGCGGAAACCTGCGTCAGCCGGCCGCGCCATTCGCCAAGCGGAGCCTGGCCCGAGGCAAGGGCCTGGAAGGTCTGGCAGAAACAGGCGGCAAGGAAGGGCTGGACCAAAGCCGCACGCACGGCCAAGGCCGCCAGTGCCGCACCGAGATGACCTGCGGCCGCCCCCTCGCCGGGCCACAGGGCGGCAAGGCCCGCGAAGGACCGCGCCAGCAGAAGGAACAGGGCGACCGTCGCGACCCAGCCGGCTGCGTTCAGCCGGGCGGCCATCGCCAGAAGGTCGCGCGCGTTCTGCGTGGTCAGGACCAGTCCGTCATGCGCGGCTTCCCATGCGTTTTCGGGCCGGGCGCGATAGGCGTGGGTCAGCACGGCCTGGTCCACCAGCCCGCCCTGGATTGCCCTTCCCAGGGCCGGCATGGCAGGCAGCGTTCCGGCCTCTTCGGCGACCGCGGGGATGAGGCCGGTCACCCTGCCCACGAAGCGGCAGAGCGCCTGAAGGTCCGCCGCCGAGCCGAAACGGGCCGCCACCCGTTCCCGCGCCACGCGGATCTGCCGGGGACCGATGGGCGTCCGGACACGATCCTGAAGGTCCGACATCAGCGCAATCTGCATCGCGCTGAGCCAGCAAAGCATGCGCCCGCGCCAGAACAGGATGCCAACCGCGGCAAAGGCAGCACCGGCCACGGCGCCAGCGACCGGGCCAGCGACTGTATCGGCAAGGCCCGAGGCCGCCGCACCCCATGCCCCTGCAAGGCCAGCGACGGCGAGAAGAGCGGCAAGGGCGGCGAAGACCGCCAGGCGGACCACCAGAAGCGGCAGGCTCCCGACCCAGAGGGCCAGGGCCTTGAAGAGGCTGAACGTCCACATGCAAGCAGTTCCGGACTTTTCCCGAAGTCTGCGCCCCGTTGCCCACCAGGACAAGCGGGTGATCTGGAAACAGACTGCGGCCGTTCCGGCGCTTAGCAAAGTCTTCAGACTTCGAGTCGATGCTGGCGGGGAAGAACAAAGGAGGACCAAATGGCTGCTTCCCGACTGACCCTCGCCGACGAACTGGCCGAGATCCGGGCCGAGATCGCGCGTCTGCAACAGCGCGAAACCCGCCTGAAGGCTCTGGCTGAAAACCTGCCGCCGATCCCCGTCTTTCGCCGCGGCTGGCCGATCCTGCGCAAGGAACAGGCCGCATCCGCCGCTTCGGCCTGACCCGTCAGCCCTCGATCAGGGCCCTGACGCGGGCCACGCCCCCGGTCACGAGGCCCGCGTCCCCCCTGGCCTCGACGTTCAGGCGCAACAGCGGCTCGGTGTTCGAGGCGCGCAGGTTCAGCCGCCAGTCGCCGAAATCCAGGCTCAGCCCGTCGGTGCGGTCCGCCGCCCGCGCCTCGGGCTCCAGCGCGGCCCG
>JBKBRG010000005.1:0-16621 GCA_046292325.1 Tabrizicola sp. | reverse complement strand
CCCGGACGCGGGCGACCACGGCGGGCAGATCCGCAACGCGGAAGTTGATCTCGCCCGAGGAGGGAAAGTCGCGCCGCATCGCGCCCACCAGATCGATCAGGCTGCGTCCGGTCTGCGACACCAGCCGTGCGACCAGAAGCCAGGGGATCATGCCGGAATCGCAGGACATGAAGCCGCGGAAGTAGTGATGCGCGCTCATCTCGCCGCCATAGACCGCCCCCTCGCGGCGCATGGCGGCCTTCAGGAAGATGTGCCCCGTGGGCGCCAGCACCGACCGCCCCCCGCCCCTGCGCACCGCATCCTGCACCGCCCAGATCACCCGCGGATCGTGGATGATCGTGGCTCCGGGCTCGGCCGTCAGATGCGCCGCAGCGAGAAGGGCCACGACATGTTCGCCATCGACGAACCCGCCCGCGCCGTCGAACAGGAAGCATCGGTCGAAATCGCCGTCGAAGGCCACGCCGAAATCCGCCCCCGCCGCCGCGACCGCCTGCGCGGTGACCGGGCGGTTTTCGGGCAGCAGCGGATTGGGGATGCCGTTCGGAAAGCGGCCGTCGGGTTCGTGGTGCATCCTGACGAGGTCCAGCCGCGCCCCGCGCGCCGCCAACCCCTCGGCCAGGGCATCGAGCGTCGGCCCCGCCGCGCCGTTTCCGGCATTCATCACCAGGCGCAGCGGCCCGATCCCCTGCCCCACCAGCCCCGCGACATGCGCCACATAGTCCGCCCTGACGGCCGAGCGATCCTCTCGCACGCCCCCCTTGGCCGCGGCGAAATCCGAATCGCCTTCCGTCAGCGCCCGGATCTGCGCGAAATCGGCTTCCGGCAGCGGCACGGCCCCGCGTCCGACCAGCTTCATCCCGTTGTATTCGCGCGGATTGTGCGAGGCGGTCACGCAGATCCCGCCCCCTGCCCCAAGCTTGGCGGTGGCGAAATACATCTCCTCGGTCCCGGCCATCCCGAGGTCGAGGACGCGGACGCCCTGCGCCATCAGCCCCCCCGCCACCGCATCGGCAAGCGACGGCGAGCTTTCCCGGCAGTCGCGCGCCAGCACCACCGCATCGGCGCCCGTCACCGTGGCGAAGGCCCGGGCGATCCGGTGGGCGATGGCTTCGGTCAGGTCCGTCCCGAGACGGCCGCGGATGTCGTAGGTCTTGAAGGCGCTCATGCCGCGCAAAGGATCATCCCCGCGCGCCATAGTAAAGCCCGACGACATGCTCGGCCTCGGCGAAGAACAGCCAGCGGGCGGCAAGCGCCCCGGCCAGGTGCAGGATGGCGGCCAGAGCAATGCCGGAAAGGCCAAGCGGCAGGAGGAGGATCAGCGCAGGGACGACCGAAGCCAGCGCCAGCGCGATCCTGCGCAGCTTTGCCGCATGCCGGCGCCCCACGACGAAGATCATCTCGCGCCTCAGGTAGTTCGCGGCGGTATGCGCCGGGTCGAGGACCGAGGGAACGCCGAGCCGGTGCAGCCCCGTGGCCGTCCCGATCGTCTGCCCCGCCCGCGCGAAGGCCCCGTCGCCGACCCGCCAGACGGCGAGCAGGACCGCGCCCACCGCCAGCATCGGCACCGGCGCCCATGCCGCGCCCGAAAGCATCGCGCCTCCGGCCAGCGCGAAGGTCAGGAACATCACCGGCGTCAGCCAGTGATGCCAGCGCGGAACCGCCCGGATCTGCGTGTAGATCATCGCCGTGGTGAAGACGGTCAGGATCGCAAGCGTCCCGCCGGCCTGCCCCACGACGCGCGGCAGGCCGAGGCCGAAGATGTCGGACAGGGCCATCGGCGCCAGCAGGACCAGCGTTGCGACCGAGGCCCAGGCCTCGCGGCTCAGCCAGCTGGTGCGCCATTGGGTAAAGGCCTTCAGGGCGTTCTTCGGATTGCCGAGATGGAAGGTGGCGGCCAGCAGCCCCGCCACGGCCAGCCCGTAGCCGAGGCCCCAGAGCAGGAAGGCCGCCCAGCCCGCAGGCGTCAGCCCCCCCCAGCCGAGGAAGGCGAGAAAGCCGAAGCCAAGCCCGGACAGCACGGAAAACAGGATGACCGAGGGGGCGGGATGCATCTCAGAGCTTCCCCAGCATCCGGTCGAGCCAGCCGGCTATCCCGGTGGCCCTGATGTCGAGAAGGGGCGCGAGCGGACTTGCCTCTCCCGGCCCCTTCCTGCGCGGCGGCAGATACTTGTTGGTGGGCCGGGTCCCCATGTCGGGCATCAGGTCATAGCCGCCGCGTTCGGCAACAAGGCGGGACACCGCGCTGTCGGGGTCCGCAAGGTCACCAAAATGCCGGGCGCTGGTCGGGCAGGTGCGCACGCAGGCAGGTTCGCGGTCCTCGGGCGGCAGGGTCTCGTTGTAGATCCGGTCGACGCAGAGCGTGCATTTCTTCATCACCCCCTGCGCCGCATCCATTTCGCGCGCGCCATAGGGGCAGGCCCAGGCGCAGAGGCCGCAGCCGATGCAGGCGTCCTCGTTGACCAGCACGATCCCGTCCTCGGCGCGCTTGTAACTGGCCCCGGTCGGGCAGACGGTGACGCAGGGGGCATTGTCGCAGTGCAGGCAGGACCGCGGGAAGGTCACGACCTGCGCCGGGCCGTCCGGGACGGCGACCTGGTAGGAATGGACCCGGTTCAGAAAGGTGCCCGAGGGGTCGGCGCCATAGGGGTCCTGGTCGGAAAGCCCGATGCCGCCATCGTTCCAGCCCTTGCAGGCGGTGACGCAGGCCTGACACCCGACGCAGGTGTCAAGGTCGATCACCAGGCCCAGGCGCTTTTCGGTCGCTCCCGGCAGGGCGGTCATCGCGCGCCCTCCCCACGGGGGACCAAGAGTTTTCGAATACTTCTGGCAGAATTCTCCGAGGCATTCTGGCCCCGGCCCCCACCGGCGCGCGGCGGATCAGGCAGGCGTCCGAACATCGGCTCGACCGTGCCGCGCGGATGATCCTCGGCCGCAACGCGTTCGATCCGCACCCGCTGGTCGAACCAGGCCGCCTGCCCGGTGACCGGATCGGAGTTCGAGAGCCGCACCCCGTCGCGGTCGGGCAGAAGCTCGGAAATCAGGTGGTTCAGCAGAAAGCCGGTCGTCGCCTCGGGCGCGTCTTCGGCCAGCGCCCAGGCGCCCTTGCGCTTGCCGATGGCATTCCAGGTCCAGACCGTGTTCTCGTTCAGCGCGGCCATATGGGCCACCGGCACCAGGATGGTCCCGGCGCGGCTGGAGACGCGCGCCCAGTCGCCCTCCCGGAACCCCTGCGCCTGCCAGATCCTCGTCGGCAGATAGAGGTAGTTGCGCCCCCTGATCTGCCGCAGCCAGGCGTTCTGGCTGCCCCAGGAGTGATACATGTCCATCGGCCGCTGGGTCAGGGCGTGGACCGGATAACCGAAGGCCGCGTCCTCGTCGCCGAAGGGCGGATACCAGACCGGCAGCGGGTGCATGGCCTGTTTCAGCCGGGCGCGCAGATGGTCGGGCGGCTGGCGGGGGCCGAAGCCTTCGGCCGCCAGCTGGAAGCGGCGCATGGGTTCGGACCAGATGTTGAAGAGGTAGGGCTGCGGGGTTTCGTAAAGCCCAAGGCGCACCGCCCAGTCCTGATAGGCCGCGTTCCAGGGCTTGTAGAAGGCGGCCCCGTCCGGCACATGCGCCTGGTAGAAGGCGCCGTTCTGGATGTAGCGGTTCAGCTGGTCCGGGTTCGGCGCGCCGCGCCCTTCCGCCTCGCCATTGCCCCGGAAGCCCATCAGGGGGCCGATACCCGGCCGGCGCTGGTGGTGAACAATGTAGTCGGCATAGTCCCTGAATTTCGGGCTGCCGTCCTCGTTCACCATGCCCGGCAGGCCGAGCCGGGCACCAAGCTCCAGCAGCACCGACTGGAAGCAGCGCACCTCGCGATCGGGCTCCAGCACCGGCCAGCGGATCGCGTCGCCCGCCGCGTCGGGCTCGGAAATCGGCCGGTCCAGAAGGCTGATGCAGTCGTGGCGTTCCAGATAGGTCGTGTCGGGCAGGATCAGGTCGGCATAGGCCACCATCTCCGAGGCATAGGCGTCGGAATAGATGATCCGGGGGATCACATAGTCGCCGTCGCGCTGTTCCGTCAGCATCTCCATCACCCGGGCCGAGTTCATGGAGGAGTTCCAGGACATGTTGGCCATGTAGAGGAACAGCGTATCGATCCGGTAGGGATCCCCGGCATGGGCGTTGGGGATCACCATGTGCATCAAGCCATGCGCCGAGAACGGATTTTCCCAGGAGAAGCCCTTGTCGATCCGCGCCGGACGGCCATCGGGCAAGAGGCAGAGGTCGTCGGGCGAGCGGACATAGCCCAGATGCGGGCCGGTCAGCGGCTTGCCGGGAGTGGTGACGTAGTGGGGCGTCGGATGCGCCTCGACGGGTTTCGGATAGGGCGGTTTCAGCCGGTAGCCGCCGGGGGTTTCCACGCTCCCCAGAAGGATTTGCAAGAGATGCAGCGCGCGGGCGGTCTGGAACCCGTTGGAATGGGCCGAAATCCCCCGCATCGCGTGGAAGCTGACGGGCCTGCCGGGCATGTCGGGGTGCGAGTTGCCCCGGAAGTCGGTCCAGGGCCTGTCAAGCGTGATCGCCTGGTTGAAGGCCACATCGGCCAGTTCGGCGGCCAGTTGCCGGATCCGGGTCGCGGTCACGCCACAGCGCGCGGCCACGGCTTCGGGCGCATGATCCGGCTTCAGATATTCCTCGACCATGTGACGGAAGACGGTGCGGTTGCCCTGCCATTCCGCGCCGAGGTCGGGCTGCACGTCCTTGCCGTCCCAGGGGGCCGGATGGCCGGTGCGGCGGTCGATCACGAAGGGCTGGCTTTCGGCGTTGCGGACGAAGAGGCCCTTCTCCGGCCCTTCGGCTTCGCTCACCAGCAGGGGCGCATTGGTCCAGTGCGCAAGGTAGTCGAGGTCGATCTTCCCCGCCTCCAGAAGGCAATGGATCAGCGACAGGATCAGAAGGCCATCCGTCCCCGGCGTGATCCCGATCCAGTCGTCGGCCACCGCGGAATAGCCCGTCCGCACCGGATTGACCGAGATCACCCGCGCCCCGCGCGCCTTCAGCTTGCCGATGCCGATCTTGATCGGGTTCGAGTCGTGGTCCTCGGCCACGCCGAACATGACGAACAGCTTCGTCCGCTCCCAATCCGGCTGGCCGAATTCCCAGAAGGCGCCCCCGATGGTGTAGATGCCCCCCGCCGCCATGTTGACGCTGCAAAAGCCCCCGTGGGCGGCATAGTTCGGCGTCCCGAACATCTGCGCCCACCAGCCGGTCAGGCTTTGGCTCTGGTCGCGGCCGGTGAAGAAGGCCAGCTTCTCCGGCGCCGTTTCGCGCAGCGGCTTCAGCCAGGAAACGGCGGTGGAAAGCGCCTCTTCCCAGGTGATCTCCTCGAAGGCCCCCGACCCGCGCGGCCCCACCCGACGCAGCGGCGCCTTCAGGCGGCTGGGGGCGGTGACCTGCATGATGCCGGAGGCGCCCTTGGCACAGAGGACGCCCTTGTTGACCGGATGATCTCGGTTGCCCTCGATATAGGCGACCTTCCCCGATTTCAGATGCACGTTGATGCCGCAGCGGCAGGCGCACATGTAGCAGGTGGTCTGGCGAACCTCGTCGCCCACCTTGCGCTGGGTCTCCACCCTCGGCTGGTTCACGCGCCCTCCCCGGCCATGACGGCCTGCGCCTCAAGGGCAATCTGCCGTTCCTCATCGGCCGGCACAAGAAGGATAGCGACACGCGATGTCGTATCGTGCAGGGTGGTTTCGTTCCGCTCGTTCGCGGCAAGGTCGGGAGATACTCCCAGGTAGTGAAGACCCGAAAGGATTTCCTTCCGGATCCATGCGTCGTTTTCGCCGATCCCGCCGGTGAAGACCACGCCATCGAGGCCGCCCATCGCCGCCACCATCGAGCCGGCGTGTCTGACCGCCCAATAGACGAAATGGCGCAAGGCGAAGCGGGCCTCCTCCGTTCCCGCGGCGTGCAGCGCGCGCAGATCGCTGTGCCCGCCAAGGCCCAGCAGGCCGCCTTCCCGGTTCAGGATGCGCCCCGCCCCCGCCAGGCCGTGCAGCTCGGCCAGACGCAGGACCGCATTGCCGTCGATGGTGCCGGCGCGCGTTCCCATCGTCAGGCCGTCCAGCGGCGAATAGCCCATCGTCGTCGCAACCGAACGCCCGTTCACAATCGCCGCCATGGAACAGCCATTGCCCAGATGACAGGCCAGCAGGCGCCCGGGCAGCTGGCCCCGGTCGCGAAGAATGCGGACCAGCGCGGCATAGCTGATCCCGTGAAAGCCATAGCGGCGCAGGCCCCGGTCGCGTTCCGCCTTTGGCAGGGCATAGGTCACCGCCACCTCGGGGTTCGTCGCATGGAAGGCCGTGTCGAAGGCCGCATATTGGCGAAGATCCGGCGCAAGGGTCGCAACCGCCTCAATTCCCACCAGATTCGCCGGATTGTGCAGGGGCGCCAGCGGCACGCAGTCCCGGATCCGTTGCACCACCGAAGGCGTCAGCCGACAGGTCTGCGTCAACTCCGCCCCGCCATGCACCACCCGATGCGCGGCGGCCGTCAGCCGGCCGATGGCAACCCCCGCCCTGTCCAGCGCCGCAGCCATCGCAGCCGCGTGGCCATCGGGCCCGATCTCGCCGACGCTGGCCCCGGCAACCTCGCGGTCGCCGTCGAACAGCTTCAGCTTCAGCGAAGACGAACCAGCGTTCACAATAAGCCACATCAGAGCAACGCCTTCCCGAGGCCGAGCGCAGCAAGACCCGCCAGAAGCACGATGGCAAAGCGGCGGAACTCCTGCGGGTCGGTGCCGAAGAAATGCCGCCCGCCCAGCCAGTTGCCCAGAAGCGTCACCGGCAGCGCGATGAGCGAGGCCCGGAGCGTGTCCCAGGTCACCAGCCCGGCCAGCCAGTAGAGCGGTGCCGAATAGAGATCGAGCAGCGGGAAGTAGGCGATCAGCGTCGCCCGGAACACCGCCGCGGGCATCGGCTGGGCGGCAAAGAAGGCCGCGACCGGCAGCCCTCCCATGCCGGGCGCATTGGCCAGGCCCGAGACGACCCCCGCCACCCCGTTCGGCGCGCCCCTCACCTCGGAGGCCAGCCGCCAGCCCGCCAGAAGGACGACGCACATCAACAGCACATAGCCCGAGATCACCGCCCGCGCCGCATCCTCGGAGACCCCGGTCAGGATCCACAGACCCAGCGGCAGGCCGAGCGCCGCCCCGCCCATTAGCCAGCCGACTCGGCGCCAGTCCACGTCCGGCCCGGCCCCGCGGGCGTGTTGCAGCGACATGATCGTTTCCAGAATGACCACAACCGCGACAAAGTTCAGCGGATTGGTCACCAGACTGGCAGCCGCGATCAGCAGCGCCGAGAAGCCGAACCCGGAATACCCCCGCACGAAGCCCGCCACCAGACAGGCGACCGCCAGCCAGGCAAGCCCGCCCAGGCCAAGATCAAAGGGCACGGCACAATGTCCTCAAGAATTTTCGTCGAAAATTCCTGGGCATCACACCACCTGGGGCCGCATGTCCTCGCGCCGGATGCCGGCGACCTCGACCGGCTTCTTCATCGCGTCGCGGCGGAAGGGCTCGCCCAGTTCCTGGTTGATCAGCGCCTCGATCAGGGTGGTCCTGCCGTGGCTCATCTGGTCCTCGATCGCCTGGCGCAGGGCGGAGGTCAGCTCGTCCATCGTCCGCGCGACCACGCCCTGCAAGCCGCAGGCGCGGGCGATCCCGGCATAGCTGACATCGGTGTCCAGCTCGGTGCCGACGAAGTTGTCGTCATACCAGAGCGTCGAGTTCCGCTTTTCCGCCCCCCACTGGTAGTTGCGGAACACCACCATGGTGATCGGGGGCCATTCCGGGCGGCCGATGGCGGTCAGTTCCGTGACCGCGATCCCGAACGCCCCGTCGCCCGCAAAACCCACGACCGGCGTGTCCGGGCAGGCGATCTTGGCGCCCACGATCGAGGGCAGGCCATAGCCGCAAGGCCCGAACAGCCCCGGCGCCAGGTATTTCCGCCCGGCCTCGAAGCTGGGATAGGCATTGCCGATGGCACAGTTGTTGCCGATGTCCGACGAGATGATCGCCTCGCGCGGCAGCGCCGCCTGGATCGCCCGCCAGGCCATGCGGGGGCTCATCCAGTCGGGCTTGGCCTTGCGGGCGCGTTCGTTCCAGGTGGTGCCGGGATCGTCCGCTTCGTGGTCCATCGAGGACAGTTCCTGCGCCCAGGCCGATTTCTTCTGCGCGATCAGCGCCTTGCGTTCGGCCCTTCCGGCATCTCCGGCCGTCTTCGACAGGCGCGCCAGGATCCCCTCGGCCACCTTCCTCGCATCGCCCACGATCCCCACCGTGACGGGCTTGGTCAGCCCGATCCGGTTCGGGTTGATGTCCACCTGGATCACCCTGGCCGCCTTCGGCCAGTAGTCGATGCCATAGCCGGGCAGTGTCGAGAACGGGTTCAGCCGCGTCCCCAGCGCCAGCACCACATCGGCCTCGGCGATCAGCTCCATCGCCGCCTTGGACCCGTTGTAGCCGAGCGGCCCGGCGAACAGGGGATGCGAACCGGGGAAGGCGTCGTTGTGCTGATAGCCCACGCAGACCGGCGCGGTCAGCCGTTCGGCCAAGGCCATCGAGGCCGGGATCGCCCCCCCGATCACCACGCCCGCGCCGTTCAGGATCACCGGGAACCTGGCCTGCGACAGCAGCTGCGCCGCCTGCGCGATGGCCTCCTCGCCGCCCGCGGGCCGCTCGAACTCGACCACCGCCGGAAGGTCGATGTCGATCACCTGGGTCCAGAAATCCCGCGGCATGTTGATCTGCGCCGGGGCCGACTGGCGCCTTGCCTGAAGGATCACCCGGTTCAGCACCTCGGCCACGCGCGAGGGGTCGCGCACCTCTTCCTGGTAGCAGACCATGTCCCGGAACAGCGCCATCTGCTCGACTTCCTGGAAGCCGCCCATCCCGATGGTCTTGTTCGCGGCCTGCGGCGTGACCAGCAGCAAGGGGGTGTGGTTCCAGTAGGCGGTCTTCACGGCGGTGACGAAATTGGTGATGCCGGGGCCATTCTGCGCGATCATCATCGACATCTTCCCCGAGGCCCGCGTGAAGCCGTCGGCCATCATGCCCCCGGACCCCTCGTGGGCGCAGTCCCAGAAGGTGATCCCCGCCTTGGGAAACAGGTCCGAGATCGGCATGAAGGCCGACCCGATGATCCCGAAGGCGTGTTCGATCCCGTGCATCTGGAGGACCTTCACGAAGGCTTCCTCGGTCGTCATCCTCATCGCATCTCTCCCTGGCTCTGCGCCGCAGATTAGCGCCGCCATGAGTCCAATCTTAGGGCCAGTTGCCTTGCCCCGGTATGGCCAGCGCTGGCGGCTTTTGCCTCTTTGGCCGCCCCTCGCCAGCGCGGGGTGATGATGTCATCGACGGGCGACAGCCCGGGCAATCCGCGCCACGCCTTCGGGGATGCGTTGCGGGGCGATGGAGGAATAGGCCAGCCGATAGAAGTTGCGCGGGCCCTCGCCGGCAAAGAAGGCCCGGCCGGGTTCGATGAGGACGCCGTCATTGCGCAAGTCCAGGGCCAGTTCCCCGGTGTCCACATGATCGGGCGCACGCATCCAGAAGCTCGACCCGCCGAAGCCGCCCTGCCCCGCCACGGTCAGGCCCTCGGCCGCGATGGCCTCGGCCATGACCTGACGGCGGCGGCGGTAGGCGTTCTTCATCCGGTTCACCAGCGCATCGTAATGCCCGAGGCCCAGGAAATAGGCCATCGTCCGCTGGATATGGCCGGGGGGGTGTTTCAGCAGCAGCCCGCGCAGCGCGCGCGCCTCGGCGATGAAACCGGGGGGCCCGACCAGATAGCCGAGGCGCAGGCCCGGAAAGACGGACTTGGAGAAGCTGCCGGCGTAGATCACCCTGCCCGCCCGGTCCAGGGATTTCAGCGCGGGCGCGACGGGCTTCAGGAAGGACATCTCGAATTCGTAGTCGTCCTCGATGATGACGAAGCCTTGCGCATCGGCAGCCTCCAGAAGCGACACGCGGCGGTCCACGGGCATGGTGGCATTGGTGGGGCACTGGTGCGATGGCGTGGTGAAAACCACATCGGTGTCGGGCACTTGGGGCGGAAGGCCATGGGCGTCGACAGTGACGGGGACGGCCGTGGCACCTGTGGCCGCAACGATGGCGCGCCAGGCGGGGTAGCCGGGATTTTCCACCCCTGCGCGGCGTCCGGGCCCCAACAGAGCCGTCGCCGCGATGAACAGCGCGTTCTGGGCGCCCAGGGTCAGCAGCACCTCGTCCTCGCGCGCGGCGATGCCTCGGCGCGGCAGGATGGTGCGCAGAAGCTCCTGGATCAGCAGCGGGTCGTCGCGTTCGTAGTAGTCGGTCGTCAGCGCCGCGAAGTCACGCTTGCCAAGGGCGCGAAGCGCGCATTGCCGCCAGTTCTGATGGTCGAAGAGCGCAGGATCGGCCTGACCATAGATGAAGGGAAAGGGGTAGCGGTCCCAGTCCTCGGGCCGGTCCACCCTGGAGACGAGCGAGAACCGGCCCCGGGTCAGGCCCTTGAAGTCGATGGCCTCCGCGCGGGGTTCGGCCTGCGGAAACTCCGGCGCGAGGGGCGCCGTTTCCGAGACGAAATAGCCCGACCGCCCCTGCGCGGTCAGGTAGTCGGACGAAACGAGATCGGCATAGGCCAGCGTCACGGTGATCCGGCTGACCCCCAGATGCTCGGCCAACCCCCGCGACGAGGGCATCCGCGCGCCGGGGCGGAAGCGGCCGGACAGGATGCCTTGCGTGACCATGGTGCGGATCTGCTGTTGCAGCGATCCGGTCGCGCCAGGGGTCAGATAGAAGGCTTCGACAGGGATCGCGGGCATGGCTGGACTCACCGGTGGATGAGTCCAGATCAGGGCGCCCGGCCGCGCGGGATGTCAAGCGCCCCGCGCGATCTGCGGCTCAGCCTTCGCGCAGGTAGCGGCCGTTGACCCAGCCGGTCAGCTTGACCCCGCCCGTCGTCTCGATCCGGCACCAGCGGGTCTGGCCCGAGGTCTGGCAGCCGAGATTGCGCACCCTGGCGCCCTGTTCCAGCTGCGCGATCACCTGACCGCTGGTCGAGGGCCGGGTCCGCACGTTCAGCGTGTCGCCGGCGGCCAGGCCGCGGACGATGTAGAAATCCGGCCCGCCGTCGTCCGGCACCACCGGCAGCGACGGGGCGCCGGATTCGCGCAGGTAGCGGCCGTTGACCCAGCCGGTCACATCCATGCCGGTGGTCGAGCGGATCCTGCACCAGCGCGATGAGCCGGTCATCCGGCAGCCGAGGTTGCGGACGATCTCGCCCTCGCGCAGGGTGGCCAGAAGCGTGGCCCCGGCCCGGGGTTCCACCCGCACGCCAAGCCGTTCATTGCCGCCAAGCCCGCGCACGACCCAGTAATCCGGCCCGCCGTCGGTGCCGTCGTCCGGCGTCGTGGCCCCGCCCTCGACCAGGAAGCGGGCCGAGACATAGCCCGAGATCTGGCCGTCGATCGTCGTGACCTCGCACCAGCGCGCGCTGCCGCCGCCGATGCAGAGGCCCTTGCTGACCCGGGTGCCCCAGGGCAGCGAGCCGACCGAGGGGAAGATGACGGCCGGGCCGGAGCGGACGTTGACGCGGGCGTTGGTGGCGATGTTGCCGATGGTCACGACGCCGGGGCCGGTGATCGGCTCGGCGCGTGGCGCGACCTCGGCCGCCAGGGGACAGGCCAGAAGCCAGGCGCCGAGGACGGCGGCGGCCAGGGACGCCAGCATCTGCGGCAGTTTCGGTCTGTCCATGGTCAGGTCCATCGGTCACCTCTCGAATCAGGCCGTCGCGCGCCCCGGGGCAGAGTATGACATGGGTGGCGGCAAGGCCGGGAATGACTTTGCAGCGCATGTGCCCCGCCAGGGGGGAATGGCACCGCAGGAAATCGGTCCGGATCGCCCGGCCCCGCACGGTCCGATGGCCCTGGCCGAAGTCGCCGGGCGCCACCTCGATGCCGGGACGCCTGCTCGCGTTCCCTCGGGCTGCAGGGGGAAAGGGGCTCCGCCGGCGGCATCCGGGTCTGGGCAAGGCAGGGACAGCGTCGCGCATCACGCCCCTGTCGCAAGGCGGCGCACGCTGCGGCACCGGCAGGCCCGGGTCCGGCCCGTCCGGACCAACGGGGCGCGGGCTGGCAGGATGGCACGACCTTCATCCCGACCCTCCCGCAAGCCCGCCGCACGGGCGGAAGGCGACCGGATGACCGGGGCGATGCAAGTCTCGGGCGTTGCGATGAGATCCGCAACGCAGATGCTGCCTCGGCAAGCCATGGTGCAGATCCGTCAGACTGGCGGGGATGATGATGTGCCCTGACCCTAGGATTGCGCGGCCGCGTCGGTCTGGCCCAGCGCCCCGGCCAGATCCGACAGCCCCTGCCGTGCCAGGGCAAAGCGGGTCAATCGGTCTGTCCGCCGTTCGTGACCCGCCCGCACCAGACGGCCCGGCGCGGCTGCTGCAAGCGGGATCCCGCAGGCCTCTGCCGCCATCCGTGCAAGGCCCGCGGCCGTCTGTTCGCTCTCCTGCGGCAGAACCAGGTCCTGGCCGGCGACCTCGGACAGGAAGCCGACGAAGTAGGCGTTGCGCGACAGCCCGCCATCCACCGAGACCGGACCCTCCAGCGCATGAAGCGACCGCATCGCGTCCAGCACCTCGGCGGTGCGCAGCGCCACCCCTTCCAGCAGCGCCTGCATCAGATCGGCCTTGCCATGGCCAAGCCCCAGCCCCAGCCAGGCCCCCCGCGTGGCGCGTTGCCAGTGCGGGCAGCCGAGGCCGACCAGCGCCGGGACGAAGCAGAGGCCGCGGTCGATGGCTGGCGGGGCGGCGAAGGCGGAAATCCCGGCGTAGTCGTCGAAAAGTCCCAGTTCGCGCGCCCAGTTCACCGCCGAGGCCGCGGCATAGACCCCGCCGTCCAGCGCATAGGTGACGGGTTCTCCGGCCCGCTGCCAGGCCACGGTGGGCAGGGGGCCGGGGCGTTCGGGGCGGACCAGTGCCCCGGTCAGGCATTGCACGAAGGCGCCGGTGCCGAACGTCACCTTGGCCGCACCCGGACGGCGGCAGCCGTGGCCGTAAAGGGCGGCCTGCTGGTCCACGATCGAGACCGCCAGCCGCGCGCCGCCCCGAACCGTGCCCAGATCCCCCGAGGTCGGGCCGATCTCGGGCAGACAGTCCATCGGCACCCCGAACAGCGCGCAGAGATCCGGATCCCAGGCCCCGGTTTCGAGGTTCATCAGCGAGGTGCGCGAGGCGGTGGCGATGTCGGTCTGGAACCGCCCGGTCAGCCGGTCGCGGAAGAAGGCGTCGGTGGTGCCCAGCCGCAGGTGGCCCCGTGCCGCCAGCCTTGCCGCTTCCGGCACATGGCGCAGGATCCAGCCCAGCTTGGAGGCCGAGAAATAGGGATCGAGCGGCAGCCCCGCCCGTGCCATGACGAGGGGGCCCGCCCCGTCGCGCTCCAGCCCCGCCGTCTGACCGGCGGTGCGGTCATCCTGCCACGAGATCACCGGGCTGACCGGCCGGCCGTCGCGGGCATCCCAGGCCAGGCAGCTTTCGCCCTGGTTGGCCAGACCCACCACCTCTGCCGACGCCGCATCGAGGCAACGGCGGATGTTGGCCAGAAGCTCCTCGGCATCCTGTTCGACATGGCCGGGGGCCGGGTGGACTTGTCCATGCGGCAGGGAAAGGATCGGACGCAGGGTGCCGTCTGCGCACAGGGCCAGAACGCGCGTGCTGGTCGTGCCCTGGTCGATGGCGGCGATCCTCATCCGGCCTCCTCGATGGTCAGCGTCAGGATGCCCGATCCCGGATCGGCGGGCAAAGGCAGCGACAGCCGGCGCTCGGGCAGGCTGTCCAGACGGGTTGCGGCCAGGGTTTCGCCGTCCCGCCGCAGGCAGAGCCGCCCCCTCGCCCGTGTGGCCAGCCGGATCTGCAAGCGGTCGTGCGCGAAGTGGCCGGCCCCTGCCCCGATCACCTGCGGCACCGCAAGGCGCAAGGCGGGATGGCCAAGCGCGATCCGCGCGCCGGCGGGTGGCGGAAGCCGTCCTTCGAGAGCGGCAAGGATCGCCTGCGCCGTCCGCCGGCCCTCGGCCCAGCACCAGCCGGCGGTCTCTACCCCGCGCAGGATGTTCCCGGCGGCGAAATAGACCGGGTCCGACAGCCGGCCCCAGCGGTCGATGACCGGCCCGCCCGCCGCCGGATCGACCTCGAGGTGGCTGCCGCGCAACAGGGCCGCGTCGGGCCGGAAGCCCCCGGTCACGATGACCCCGTCGGCCTCGAGGTCGCGCGGGCCTTGCGGGGTGGCAAGCGTCACGCCCTCGACCCGGTCCCGGCCGTGGATCGCGGCGATGTCGCTGCGCAAGAGGATCGGCACCCGCATCAGCCGCGCCAGCCAATGCGCCGGGGCGCGGACCGTGGGGCGATCGCCGGGTTCCACCATGGCCACCGGCCGGATGCCCGCATGGCGGCAGGTCAAGAGCGCCGAGATGGCCACCAGTTCCGTCCCCAGGATCACGGGGCGAAGGAAGGGGCGCTGGCCGTTCAGATGGACCAGCCCCTGCAAGGCCCCGGTCGGGATCACCCCGCCCGGCTTTTCGCCGCCGATCAGCCGGGCGGCGCGGCTGGTCTCGCGCACCCCGGTGGCGAGCAGCACCGCGCGGGCCGCGAGGGTGGCGGGACCGTTGTCGTCGGTGATCTCGACCGCCCCGCCCGGCCTCAGCGCGGTGACCGTGGTGCGCTCGCGGATCTCCACCCCGGCAGCCAGCGCCGCGGCCCGCAGCCGCGCGGCATAGTCCGGGCCGCGCAGCAGGCGCCGGAACTCGCGCAGGCCGAAGGGGTAATGGCCACAGTGGCGCGGGATGCCGCCCGCCTCGGCCTCGCGCTCCAGCACGGCGACGCGACGGCCCGCCCGGGCCAGATCGGTCGCCGCCGCCAGTCCCGCCGGACCGCCGCCCACCACGATGACATCAGCCATCCAGCGCCTCCGCGATCGGCAGGGCGAGCCGCCCGTCGGTCAACCGGGCGAGTTCGGCGGTGCAGTAGAAGCCCTGACAGCGCCCCATCGTCACCCGCGTCCGCCGCTTCAGCCCCGCAAGGCTCGCCGCCGCCAGGGGCCCGGTCAGCGCCGCCTCGATCTCGCGCCGCGTCACCAGTTCGCAGTGGCAGACCACGCCGCCGTGGCCGGGACATTCCCAGTCGCGCGGAGCCGCGACCGAGATGTTGGGCATCACCGGCCAGACCGGATCGGCCAGGGGCCGGAAATCCCGCTTCGCCAGCCGCACGACATGCGCGGCGATCCCCAGCGCCGCCGACAGGCCGGTCGAGCGGATGCCGCCGACGCAGATGTAGCCCGGCGCCAGGTCGTCGCGGATGCGGTAGTGCTTTTCCTCGGTCGCCGGACGCAAGCCGGCATAGACCGCCGTCACCTCGTGCCCGGCCAGCGCCGGCAGGATCTCCTCGCCCCTCCGCATCAGCGCCTTCAGCGTCTCGCGGTCGAGGCTGGCATGTTCGCGGTCCTCCTGCTCTTCGGCGGTGGGGCCGACGAGCAGGTTGCCGAAGGCGGTGCGGCAGACGACGATGCCCTTGGTGATCTTCGTCGGAACCGGCAACAGGATATGGCCCGCCAGCGCGGCGGCGGTCTTGTCATAGACGACGAACTGGCCCTTGCGCGGCTTGATGGCGAACCAGCTTTCCCCGGTGACGCGGCGATCCACCTCGTCGCCGAAAAGCCCGGCGGCGTTGATGACCAGTCCCGCCGTCACCTGCCCCGCCGTCGTCGCCAGATGCCAGAGATCGCCCGACCGGCGGCCCGCCAGCACCTCGGCCTGCCGCATCAGCACCGCGCCGTTGGCCAGGGCCTGCATGAGATAGCCATGCGCGGCCGACCAGGGGTCGATCAGATGCTCGCCCGGCACGCGGAAGCCGGCCAGAACCCGGTCGGAAAGCGCGGGCTCCAGCGCCCGCGCCTCGGCCGCCGTCACCGGGTGGATGTCGCTGACCCCGTTCGCCAGCGCCTGATCCATCAGCGCCGGCAGGCCCGCGACCTCCTCCTCGGTCCAGGCCAGCACCATCGCGCCCGCCCGCAGCAGCGGCAGGCCCAGCCTTTCGCGGATCTCGAGGTAAAGCGCATGGCCCTCGCGGATGCAGGCCAGCTCCAGGCTGCCCTCGGGCGCATCGAAGCCGGTATGCAGGATCGCGCTGTTGCCCTTCGACGCGCCGTCCAGCACATCGACCGCCTTCTCCAGCACGACGACCCGCGCACCCGCCAGCGTGAAGGCCCGCGCCAGCGCACAGCCGACCACCCCGGCGCCGATCACCGCCACATCGTATCCGGGAAGGGAGGCGCTCACGGAGTTCCCCAGAGGTCGGCTGTGCATATCAACAGGAATTGACTGTTCGGTCATTCCTGTCAAGCTGCGTCACAGGGCGGGACAGAATTTTCACCGTCCGGTCAAGAAACCTGTTGACCTGAGCGGTCGGGCTTGGTCGGCTGCTTCGTGGGGAAGGTCATGAAGCCGAACGAACGACAGCCTCAGATCGAGGCGATCATCCGGCGCGAAGGGGAAGTCTCGGTCGAGATGCTGGCAGCTCGCTTCGAC
>JBKBRG010000004.1:0-21805 GCA_046292325.1 Tabrizicola sp. | reverse complement strand
CGCGGAGCGAAGCGGAGTGCCGTCTCGTTCGTAGTGAGGCACGCAACGAAGCAGAGCGCCGTCTCGTTCGTAGTGAGGCACGCAGCGAAGCGGAGTGCCGTCTCATCGGGCAGCGGGTGGTCGGAGAGATCAACGCCTACTGCGGCGAATGCCCCACCTGCCGGGCCGGGCGCCCCACCCACTGCCCCCACCGCACCACCCTGGGCATCTGGGGACGGGACGGCGCCTTCGCCGAATACCTGACTCTCCCCATCCGCAACCTGCACGTCGTTCCCGACGACATCCCCGACGAGGCCGCTGTCTTCACCGAGCCGCTGGCGGCAGCGCTGGAGATTCTGGAGGGGGTCCACATCCGCCCCACCGACCGGGTCGTCGTCCTGGGGGACGGCAAACTGGGCCTGCTGGTGGCCCAGGTGCTGGCCCTGCTGGGCGGCGACCTGACCGTGGTGGGCCGCCATCGGGAGAAACTGGCCATCCTGGCCCGGCGGGGCATCCCGACCGCGCTGGAATCCGAGGCGGAGGGGCTGACGGCGGATGTGGTTGTGGAGTGCACGGGCAAGCCGGAGGGATTTGCCGCCGCCCGGCGCATCCTGCGCCCCCGGGGGACGCTGGTGCTGAAAAGCACTTATCACGGCCGGGTAGAGGCGGACCTGACCGGTCTGGTGGTGGACGAAATCACCCTGGTCGGCTCCCGCTGCGGGCCGTTCCCCCCTGCGCTCCGCTTGCTTCAGCGCGGCCTGGTGGATGTCCAGCCGCTGATCAGTGCAATCTATCCCCTGGCTCGGGGTGTGGAGGCCTTCGCCCGCGCGGCCGCGATCTATGCCCGTCTGCCGGGGGCCGAGTTGCAGCTTGCCCATGTGGACATGCAGGTCGCGGTGCTGGCGCTGGCCGGCGGCGTGCCGGAAGAGGCCCTGCGCCTGGCCGACCGGGCGATCCCGGTCGTGCAGCGGCATGACAATCCCGCGCTGCTGGCCAACCTGATGCTGATCAAGGCCGAGGCGCTGGAGGCGCTGGGCACCCCGGCCGCCGCGGCGGCGCTGCGCATGGACAGTGCGCCGCTGGCGCGCTATGGGTTCGGCTCGGACGGCCTGGTGCGAAGCCGGATGCGCGACATCGCAAGCCTGGCAGGCCGCGCCGAAAGAGGCTGAACGGGCGCGGCAGGACGGGCGCCCGGGAAACGGGGCAGCATGTTCGTGATCGGCGGATTTCTTCTGGGCGCAATCGGCGGCGGGCTGCGGGCCAGGGCCCGCGGCGGCAGTCCGACGGCCCGTGCGGCGCTGTCCGCAAGCGCCCCGGCCAGATGACCTGGCCGGCACCGGGCGCTGAACGATGTTCCTGCCGTTCTTCCAGACCCTGCGCGAGGAAGCGGTGCCGGTCTCGCTGCGCGAGTTCCTGTCGTTTCTCGAGGCCATGGCGGCGGGGCTGGTGATCTACGATCCCGAGGGCTTCTACCACCTGGCCCGCCTGACCCTGGTCAAGGACGAACGCCACATCGACCGTTTCGACCGCGCCTTCGCCCGCGCCTTCGCGGGGCTCGGGTCGGTGACGGCCGAACAGGTCCTGGCGGCGCTGGACCTGCCCCCGGACTGGCTGGAGAAGCTGGCCGAGCGGCATCTGAGCGCCGAGGAGCGCGCTGCGATCAAGGCTCTGGGCGGGTTCGACAAGCTGATGGAGACGCTGCGCCAGCGGCTGGCCGAACAGAAGGGCCGGCATCAGGGCGGCTCGAAATGGATCGGCACGGCGGGCACCAGCCCCTTCGGCGCGTGGGGCTACAACCCCGAAGGCGTGCGCATCGGGCAGGACGAAAGCCGCCACCGCCGCGCGGTCAAGGTCTGGGACCGGCGCGAATTCCGCAACCTCGACGGCGATGCCGAGATCGGCACCCGCACGATGAAGCTGGCGCTGCGCCGTCTGCGCCGCTGGGCGCGCGAGGGGGCGGCCGAGGAGCTGGACCTTGACGGCACGATCCGCGCCACGGCGGCGCAGGGCTGGCTGGACGTGCAGACCCGGCCAGAGCGGCGCAATGCGGTCAAGGTGCTGCTTTTGCTCGACATCGGCGGGTCGATGGACCCCCATGTCCGGGTGATGGAGGAGTTGTTCACCGCCGCGAAGGCCGAGTTCCGGCACCTGGAGGTCTTCTACTTCCACAATTGCATCTACGAGGGGCTCTGGCGCGACAACCGCCGCCGCTGGGACCACCAGACCCCGACCTGGGACGTGATCCGCACCTATGGCGCGGACTGGCGGCTGATCGTGGTGGGGGACGCGGCCATGTCGCCCTACGAGATCACCCATCCCGGCGGCGCGAACGAGCACTGGAACCGCGAGGCGGGCGAGGTCTGGCTGCGCCGGCTGTGCGCGCAATGGCCGAACCACCTGTGGATCAACCCGGTCGAAGAGCGGGCCTGGGGCCATACCCGATCGACCGCGCTGATCCGCGAGATCTTCGAGGGGCGGATGGTGCCGATGACGCTGGACGGGCTGTCGCGCGGCATCCGGCAGTTGCGATGAATGCGATGAAACGGTTCCTGGACCTGTGGCGGGCGCGCCCCGTGCTGACCTCGGCCTTCGTGCTGGCCTGTGCGGTCACGCTGTTCTTTGCCGGACGGCTGACGGTCTTCACCGTCTATTGGGCCACGCACCGGGAGATGCCGGTGCAGGGCTGGATGACCGTCGGCTATGTCGCGCGGTCCTGGGGGCTCGACCCGCGCGCGCTGGACGCCGAGGCCGGCCTGCCCATGCCCGCGATCAAGGGACGCCCGCAGCCCCTGAGCGAGATCGCCCGCGACCGCGGCGTACCGGTCGAGCAGGTGATCGCCGAGGTGGAGGCCGCGCTGGCCCGGCTGCGGGCACAGGAGGGGTCGGAATGACCGACTGGCTGCTGGGCCTCGTGCCGCAATACGGGCTGTGGCTGCTGGCGGCGACGACCTTCCTGTCCTGCCTCGCGCTGCCGATCCCGGCCTCGATCCTGATGCTGACGGCGGGGGGCTTCGCTGCGGCGGGGGACCTGGTGCTGTGGCAGGCCTTCGCGGCCGCGGCGGCGGGGGGGATCGCAGGGGATCAGCTGGGCTATTGGGCGGGCCGGGGTCTGGGGGCGGCGGTCCTTTCGCGGCTGCGGGCCGATCCGGCGCGCGACCGGCTGCTGGCCAGGGCCGATGCGATGATGGACCGCAGGGGGCTGGTCGCGGTGTTCCTGACGCGCTGGCTGCTCAGCCCGCTGGGGCCTTACGTCAACGTGATCGCGGGCAGCGCGCGCTATGGCTGGCCCCGCTTCACCCTGGCGGGCGTGGCGGGCGAGGCGGTCTGGGCGGGCCTCTACACCGGCACGGGCTACGGTTTCGCCGGCAACATCGCCGCGGCGAACCAGGCGATCGGCTCGGCGCTGGGGATGATCGGCGGCGCAGGGGCGGTCGTGGTGCTGGGCTACTGGCTGTTCGGCTCTGCTCCGGGACGGGCGGCTTTGCGCCACCGGAACGGCTGACTATATTGCAGCGATGAGCAAGCTTCTTCTCCCCCTGGTCCTGGTCGTCGGCTATGCGATCCTGATGATGCGCTTTTCGGTCTGGCGCACGCGGAAGATGCTGGAGCAGAATTCGCGGCCGCTGACCGACCCCTCGATCACGCGCCTTGCCGACCGGATGGCCGCGGCGCTGGGCATTCCCGGGATCGAGGTCAACGTCTTCGAGGTGGACGCGGTGAACGGCCTGGCCTCGCCGGACGGGCGGATCTACCTGACGCGCGGCTTCCTGAACCGCAAGGCGCGCGGCGAGGTGACGCCCGAGGAGCTGGCCTCGGTCATCGCGCACGAGATGGGCCATGTGGCGCAGGGGCACATGCGGCGGCGGATGATCGACTTCACCGGGCAGAACGCGGTCTTCGTCATGCTGTCGGCGGTATTGAACCGGTTCCTGCCCTTCATCGGGATCTGGATCGCAAACCTGATCTCGACCGCGCTGATGGCGCGGCTGTCGCGGCGCGACGAGTTCGAGGCGGATGCCTGGGCCAGCGCGCTTCTGATCAAGTCGGGCATCGGCACCGGCCCGCAGAAGAGCCTGTTCCGCAAGCTGGAGGCGCTGACACAGAACCGGGCCGAAGGCATACCGGCCTGGCTTCTGAGCCATCCGAGGACCGAAGAGCGCATCGCCGCCATCGAGGCGAACGAGGCGCGCTGGCTGGGATGAGGCGGTCCGCGCCACGTCGGTCCGGTGGCCTGCCTCCCCGGCGCGTGCCCGGGTGGGCCCGCAAGGCCCGGGGGCGCAGGGGGTTTGGCAAATCCGCGCCCACGCGCTAGGACGGCGGGGCGAGGGCTGCGAAGGGGCTGGACTTGGGAACGATCGACGGGCTGCCGCCCCTGCGCGAGGTGATCCGGGCGCATGACCTGGTGGCGAAGAAGCAGCTGGGGCAGAATTTCCTTCTGGACCTGAACCTGACCGCCAAGATCGCGCGGGCGGCGGGCGATCTGACGGGATGCGACGTGCTGGAGGTCGGTCCCGGCCCCGGGGGGCTGACGCGGGGGCTCCTGGCCGAAGGCGCGCGGCGCGTGGTGGCGGTGGAAAAGGACGCCCGCGCCCTGCCCGCGCTGGCCGGGATCGCGGAAGCCTACCCCGGACGGCTGACGGTGCTGCACGGCGACGCGCTGGAGCTGGACCTGGCCGCGCATCTGGCACCCCCGGTCAAAATCGTGGCCAACCTGCCCTACAATGTGGGCACCGAGCTTCTGATCCGCTGGCTGACGCCCGAGGTCTGGCCGCCCCTGTGGTCCAGCCTGACGCTGATGTTCCAGAAGGAGGTGGCCGAGCGCATCGTCGCAAGGCCCCGGACCGAACATTACGGGCGCCTCGCCCTTCTGGCGCAGCATCGCTGCGAGGCGCGGATCGTGATGACCCTGCCGCCCGAGGCCTTCACCCCCGCGCCCAAGGTCCATTCCGCCGTCGTCCAGCTGACCGCCCTGCCCCAGCCGCGATACCCTTGCGATTTCAAGCTGCTGCAAGCGATCACCGCCATGGCCTTCAACCAGCGCCGCAAGATGCTGCGCGCCAGTCTGAAGGGCCTGCACCCCGAGATCGGGGCGCTGCTTGACAGCGTGGGCATTCCGCCCACGGCGCGGGCCGAAGAGATCGGGCTGGACGGATTCTGCGCCCTGGCGCGCGCGGTGGCCGGCAGCTGAGCAGGGGCCCCTATCGGGCACTCTGCATCGGGGTCTGCGTCAGACTGCGATCCAGCGCCGCGCCAAGCATTTCCAGTCGGATCGGCTTGGCAACGACGGCTGCGAAGCCGCGGCAAAGGTAGTCCTCGACCTGATGCGTCATCACGTTGGCGGTGACGGCAACCGCGCGCGGCGGGGGTTTTCCAAGCGCGCGAGACAGACGGATCAGCGCGTCCAGGGTCTCGATCCCGTCCATGACCGGCATCGCGATGTCGAGAAGCACGGCGTCGAAATCCTCGGTCCGGAAGCGTTCGATCGCCTGGGCCCCGTCTTCGACGATCACCGCCTCGACCCCCAGGGCCTGAAGCATGCTGTGCAGGATGATGCGGTTGGTCGCGTTGTCCTCGGCGGCCAGCACCCGCAGTCCGGTAAGGCGCGGCGATCTGCTGTCACCCAAGCGGTCCGAGGCGCGGTCGAGGACGGGAACCTTCAGCCAGACCCGGGCTGTCACGCCCTGCCCCTGAACCGATGTCAGCGCGACATCCCCGCCCATCAGCCGCGCCAGCCGCCGCACGATGGGCAGGCCGAGGCCGGTGCCGACATGGCTGCGCCGCGATCCGCCCATTCCCTGCGAGAATTCGTCGAAAGCGCGGGCGATCTCGGCCGGCGACATGCCGATGCCGGTATCGCTGACCCGGATTACGATCGCTTCGGGATCCGCGCAGTCGATCTCGACCCGGACCTCGCCCTGGTCGGTGAACTTCAGCGCGTTGCCGATCAGGTTGTGCAGGATCTGGGTCAGCCGCTTCTCGTCGCCGAGCCGGATCTCCTCGGCCGACGCCCCGGTGCAGCACGCCTGAAGGCGGATGCCCTTTTCGTCGGCGGCGACCTGGTGCAGGGCGGTCACGCGGAGCAGCACCTCGGCCAGCCGGATCGGCCGCGGGTCCAGCACCATGCGCCCCGCCTCGATCTTGGCGAGGTCGAGAATGTCGTTGATGACCCCCAGAAGATGCTCGCCCGAATCGCTGATGACCCGGACCATGGCCTGTTCGGTCGGATCGGTCAGCCGCCCGGACAGGACCGTCGCCATGCCGAGCACCCCGTTCAGCGGCGTGCGGATCTCGTGGCTCATCGCGGCCAGGAAGTCGGACTTGGCGCGGTTCGCGGTCTCGGCGGCGGTCATCGCGGCGCGCAGCCGGGCCTCGGCCTCCATCTCGTCGGTGATGTCGGTGAAGGTGCAGACCACGGCAAGGTCGGTTTCCGCGGCGGACAGTCGGGCCGATGTGACCGCGACGCAGCGGGTTTCGCCGCAGGGCCAGACCAGGCGATGGCGCAGCTCGTGCATGCCGGGTTGACCGGCAAGGGCACGGGCCACCGGAAGGTCCTCGGGTGGCAGCGGTTCGCCCGACAACCCGCAGACCGCGGCCGCATCGAGCAGCGCAAGCAGGCTGTCGCCGGCATTGACGGCCCGCCCCAGGACACGGGCGGCGGCGGCGTTGGTGAAGAGCACGCAGCCCTGTCCATCCACCACCACGATCCCCGAGACGGATGCCTCCATCACGCGCGCGAGCGTGTCGCGTTCGCGCGCCAGCGCCGATTCCAGCGCCTTGGCCGGCGAGATGTCGAGGTTGATGCCGCTGGTGCGCACCGGGCGGCCGCGCTCGTCCCATTCGGACACCTGTGCCCTGGTCAGCACCCAGACCCAGTGCCCCTGCCGGTGCCGCAGGCGCACCTCGTGTTCCACCCGCCACTGTCCCGCCTCGAAACTTTCGCGTTCATGTTCGATCAGGGATGCCGCATCCTCGGGATGCAGCAAGTCAAGCCAGCCTTGCAGCGACAGCGGGTTCAGCTCGACCGCTTCATAGCCCAGGATCTCGGCCCAGCGGTCGCTGACGATGGTGATCCCGGTCCGCATGTCGTGTTCCCAGGTCCCGACCCGGGTGCCATCGATCACCTGGCTCAGCCGGAGTTCGGCCTCGGCCTGGGTCGAGACGTCGAGCGTGATCCCCGATATCCGGCGCGGGCTGCCATCGGCCCAGCGAAGCGCGACATGGCCCCGGGTCAGGAGCCAGACCCAGCGGCCATTGGCATGCCGCATCCGGCACCGCAGCGAGAAGTCGTCGTCGCCTTCCAGGAAGACCTGACGCTGGACGGTGACCACTGCCAGACGGTCCTCGGGATGGATGAGGTCGATCAGGGCGTCGAGGCCCACATTCTGCGCCAGTCCCAGCATCGCGCCCCAGCGATCGTTGATCGCGCTGAAGCCCTGGTTGGCATCCCAGTCCCAGACCGCGATCTCGCCGCCATCGACGACCTGTTGCAGGCGCCGGTCGGCCAGCCGGCGGGCGGTGACGTCTTCATACAGTCCGACCGTCTCTCGCGCTGGCGTGGCGCGTTCGCGCACCCAGATCAGGCGGCCGTCGGCAAACTTGTCCTCGTTGTCCCAGACCTCGGTCAGCGGCCGGTTCAGCCGGCGTTGCAGGTTTTCCTCGTCCCGCTCGCCCTCGGCACCGAACACCCCCCGATCGATGGCGGCCCGCAGCAGGTCATCATAAAGCGCACCCTCGCAGATCAGGTCAGCGATGCGGTTGAACACCCGCACATAGGGCGTGTTCCAAAGGACAAGCCGGTCATCCGCGTCGAAGATGGCAAAGCCGTCGTCGAGCGCCTCGATCGCTGCCAGGAGCCGCGCCTTCGTCGCGGCAAGGGCCTGGCTTTCGGCTTGCAGCGCGGCCTCCTTGGCACGCACCTCGGTCACGTCCTCGATCAGCGACCAGACCAGCCGCCGCCCGTCGGGATCGACACTGAGAAAGCAGCGCACGATGGCCGGGAAGGCGGTTCCGTCGGCGCGGCGGAACCGTGCTTCGACCGGGCCGTAGCTGCTGGTCGCCTTCAGCGCGACCACCGACTGTTCGATCACCCAGGCGCTCTCCGGCGGCAGGATGCGCCGGACATCGACATCGGCGCCGGCCTGCGGATCCAGCCCGAAGATCTCGCGGAAGGCGCGGTTTCCGTCCAGCACAAGCGCGGTGTCGAAGTCGTTGACCAGGATCGCATGGGGGCTCATCTCGAAGAAGGCGGTGAACTGGCCCTCGCGGAACGACAGCATCTCGCTGGAGCGTTCGGCCGCCGAGATGTCGCGGATCACGGCCAGCAGGTTGCCCGGCCGCCCGTCGCTGCTGACGCTTTGCATCCGCACGATCGAGACCTCGTATCGGTGCGGAGTGACCAGGGTGGTCATTCCGACGCGGCGGGTCACGACGCTGTCCTCGGGCAGGGGCCGGTCAAGCTGGCATTTCAGCACCTTCGCCAGGGGTTCGGGCAGGACGTCATCCAGCGGGCGGCCGATGCCGGCGCGAACGAGGCTGGACAGCCAGGGCAGCTTGTCGCTGTGGCAGGCGACGATCTCGCCGGCGGGAGAGAACTCGATCACCAGATCCGGCAGCGCATTCAGCGTGGCGGCAAGGTGGACGCGGCTGTTCACCTCGGCCCGAGCCGCTTCGCTGCGCATCAGGACCGAGGATACCGCCCGGCTGACCGAGCGCAGCAGCAGGACCGCGTCCCGGGTCATCGCGCGGTCCGGCTCGGCGCTGTCGAAGCCGATGACCCCGATCAGGCGCGCGCCGTCCATCAGGGGCACCATCAGCGTGGATCGCACCCCGATGCCGATCAGGAAGTCCCTTTCGGCCGAGCCTTCCGGCAACTGGTCGCGGTCGCTCACCATCACGGTGCGGCCGGCGACGAACTGGCGGTGCCAGTCCGGGTTCCAGTCGGCCGGCTTTCCCTGCAGGAAGGGTTTCAGCGCCGGCACACCGTCTGCAACCCATTCGTGGGTGTTGCTGTAACCGCTGCGATCGTCATGGCGGAACAGGAAGGTGCGGTCGAAGCCGAAGGCTGCGCCGATCTCGGCCAGCACCGCGTCGATCTCGCGGTCCATGGTGTCGGGACCGACATCGAGCAGCCGGTTCATCAGCTCGACCACGCGGAATTCCAGCCGCGCGGGCTCGGCTGTCACGACCTCGGGCTTGCCAGCTTGGTTCATGCGTCCTCGACCCCAGCCAGTCGACTATCTGCCAGAAGGTGAGTGCCCGCAAGCAGGCTCGTCCGGCAACCGCTTCACCCCCACAGACCCAGCGGCGACGCCGCGTGGCCGGGAAAGATCGGCCCCAGGTCCGCAACGCGCATGTGGCCGGTCAAGAGCTCGGACAGCACGTCCCGGTAGTCCGTCACCACCGCAAGGTCGGCACCTTCGTCCAGCGCCGCGTTGGCGAGGCCCGGCCAGCGCCCGATCATCCGCCCGCCCCTGGCCTGCGGGCCCAGCACCAGCATCACATTGCCCCGTCCGTGATCGGTGCCCCCGCTGGAGTTCGAGACCAGCCGGCGGCCGAACTCGCTCATCACCACCACCGAGACATCCTGCTGCCATGGCCCCAGATCGCGCCAGAAGGCCATCAGCGCCTGCGACAATGCGCCGGCCTGGGCGGGGAAATCGGCGGCCTGGTTCACATGCGTGTCCCAGCCGGGGAAATCCACCGTGGCGATGCGCAGGCCCAGATCCTCCTTGATCGTCTGGGCCACGGTCATCAGCGGGGCGGACAGCGGATTGCCCTCGGGGTAATCGACGCTGGCGGCATAGGCCCGCAGCGCCTGGTCCTCGTCGGACCAGAACCGGTCGCGCACCAGATCGGACAGATGGAGAAGATCCCGGATCGGACGCTCCAGCGCGCCGTGGCTGCCGAAGCCCGTGGCAAGCCGTCGGTGCAGCAGGCCCGACAGCCAGTGCCCCTGCGCCAGCACCAGATCGGCCAGGGTCTCGGCCACCGCGGCATCCGCCCCGATCAGGCTGGCCGGGCGCAGCGCGCCCACCGCAAGCGCCGGCAACGGACCGCCCGGCGCCGCGGCGCGCAGCCAGCGGCCGAGCCAGCCCGAGGCATCGTTGCGCGAGACCTCGGCGCCGAAGATCCCGCGCTCGATCCGCGCTTCGGCGTCGAAATGGCTGCGGGTGGCCTCGGGAAGTCCGGCGGCATGGATCAGCGACAGATCGCCCGCGTCGTAGAGGTCGGCAAGGGCCGTGGCCGCCGGGTGAAAGCGGAAATCGACATCGGCGATGTCCTGTGCGATGGACCGCCCCGCGCCGTCGCCCTGACGCAGGACGCGCAGCGCCTCGGGTCGGGCGGCGATGAAGTCGGGGTCCGAGGCCGGCGCGACCAGCGCCAGCCCGTCCGCACCGCCGCGCAGGAACACCACCACAAGGATCGGGTCGCGGGCCATGGGTCCACCTATCGCAAGAGGAACCCGGGGGTCAGGGCGGCAAAGGCCACGGCGGACCGGCCGAGGCCGCGGCGATCCTCGGTCGAGAGCGCATCGAGCGGCGCGGCGGGATCGACGCCGAAGGCGCGGGTCAGTTCGGCGGCGATGTCCGCCCCCTGCCCCGGCGCCAGCGCGTCGGCATGCTGCGCAGCGAATGCGCCCAGCGTCGCAGCGTCGCCCGCTGGCCGGGAGAGGTCCGCATCCGCGCCGTCGAACCAGTCCTCGAAGGCCGAAATCGCCAGATCCACGATCCGGTTCAGCGTGCTGGCCCCGGTCCAGGCCTCGATCCGGTCGGGGTGCCCGGTCGGCGGGCCATAGGCATGCTGGCGCCAGCCGGCGCGGCCGAGCTGCCAGAGAAAACCGTTTTCAGTCGCTGTCACCTCGGCCCCGGTCGCCCGGTAGAGCCCGGCGAGGAACTCGAACGGCCTTCGCAGCTTGGACGGTGGCGCGGCGAAGTCGGGGGACAGGACCAGCACACGCAGGACCTGCGCGATCTGGTCGTCCGCCCCGGCGTGGGCGAGGAAGGTTCCGGCCATCCGGTCCACCAGTTCCGCAGACGGATCGTCGGACAGGAACCGGCGGGCCAGTTTCCCGCAGACGAAGCGCGCGGTGCCGGGGTGGCGGGCCAGGATGTCGAGCACCTCCTCGCCGTCTGCAAGCGGCCCGCGATGCGGCGGGAATTCGCGCCCCAGGACGCGCTTCTGATAGGGGTCGTGCCAGCGCGCGACATAATGCAGCCGTCCGGTGCGCGGGGCCTCCTCGCCTTCGGCCAGCCAGCGCCCGTCGCCGATCGACCAGCCGGTGAAGGCGCGCGCTACCTCGTAGACGTCGAGGTCGAGATAGCCCGCCGCCAGCCCCTCGGTCGCGCCCGGCACCTCGCGCCAGTCGGAATAACGGTCGTTCAGATAGTTGCCGGCGCCGAGCGTGTGCAGTTCCAGAAGCTCGCGCGCGAAGTTCTCGTTGGCCGGCGAGGCGCGGCTGTCGGCATTGTCGAGATAGGAAAGCATCGCCGGCGCCGCCGCGACTTCGCCCAGAAGCGTGCGGAAGTTCCCCAGCGCATGGGCGCGCAGGCTGCGGTCGTAAAGCGCGAAGGGGGCGGCGGTGGTGTGGTCCTTCGCGGAATTCACGTTGAAATGGTCGTGCCAGAACTGGGTGACCATCTCGCGCAGTTGCGCCTCGGCATGGACGGCGCGGATCAGCGCGGCGGCAATGACCTCCTGCGCGGGGCGCACGCGTTCGGAATATTCCATCGCCCGGCCGGGCTGCCATTCCAGCAGCGGCACGATCGCCTCGGGCCCGGCGGACAGGAAGCCGAGCGGGCGCAGCTCGTCCAGCGCCTCCCAGGTGCCGATGTCGTCCCCGCCCGCATCATAGGCGATGCGCAGCCGCGCGCGGGCCAGCCGGTCGGCAAGGGCCGCGTCATCCTCGGGGCGCAGCGTCAGCTGCCGGTCAAGCCAGGCCTCGCGCCCCAGCGCAGCGATCTCGGCCCGGGCCGCGGGCGAGGCGCCGAAGGTCAGCCGGTTCAGCCAGAGGTCGTCGGTGGCCGGCGTCGCCGCCCGCGCGCCCCTGGCCGGGGGCAGCGCGGCCGCGGCCAGCGCCGCAGCGAGCCGGGTGTGGAACATCCGCCGTGTCAGCATGTGCCGGGCCTCCGCCCGCGCAGCCTGCCACGGAGTTCTCCGATTCCGCCATCGCTCTCTGGCCGCCGCCAGCGGAACCTTGCCGGCGCGATCCCGGTCAGGACCGCGACCAGCGCCGGAAGCCCCGGAACGGCCCGGACATGAAGGATGCGCCGCGAGGCGGTGGCCGCACCATGAAGCCCCGCGACGATGCCACAGACAAGGATGAAGCGGGCCAGCTCTGCCCCCGGCCCCGGCGGGCCGCGCCAGAGCGCCAGCAGAAGCCCGGCGGCGGGAAAGCCATTGCAGAGCCCCAAGTTCGCCGCCATCACCCGGGTGTTGGCGGCGAAGTCCGGCGATACGCCGAAAAGCGCGCGGACCGGCCTCGTCTCCCGCAGAAGCATCTGCATCGCCAGGATGGCGAGATGGATCACGGCCACCAGGGCGACGAGGGCGGTTCAGATCACGCGGCGGGCATCCGGGTCTCGGCCATCTCGGCATACCAGGAAGCGCCGAAGGGTATGGCGGCATCGTCGAAATTGTAGGCCGGATGATGCACCATCGCGGTATCGCCGTTCCCAAGGAAGATGTAGGCGCCGGGGCGTTCGTTCAGCATGAAGCTGAAATCCTCGGCCCCCATCAGCGGCGCGGTGTCGGTATCGACATGACCCGAAACCTTGCGCGCCACCTCGGCGGCGAAACCGGTGTTCTCGGGCGTGTTGATCGTGACCGGATAGCCGCGCTGGTAGTGGACATCGGCCCGGGCCCCCAGCGCGAGCGCGGTGCCCTCGGCGATCTGACGGATGCGCGCCTCGACCTGGTCCTGCACCTTCGGGTCCATGGTGCGGACGGTGCCCTTCATCTTCACCACCTGCGGGATGACGTTGTGCGCGGTGGAATCGGTTTCCACGGTGCAGACCGAGACGACGACCTGTTTCAGCGGGTCCACATTGCGGCTGGCGATGGTCTGAAGCGCGACGATGACATGCGCGCTGACCACGGTCGTATCGACGCATTCGTGCGGCTTTGCGGCATGGCCGCCCTTGCCCGTCACCACGATCTCGAACTGATCGGCCGCCGCCATCATCGGCCCCGGGCGGATCGCGAAGTGGCCGACGGGGATGCCGGGCATGTTGTGCATCCCGTAGACCTCCTGCACCTTCCAGCGGTCGAGCATCCCGTCCTTGACCATCTCGCGCCCGCCGCCACCGCCTTCCTCGGCGGGCTGGAAGATGCAGACCACGGTGCCGTCGAAGTTCCGCGTTTCGGCCAGATATTTCGCCGCGCCGAGCAGCATCGCGGTATGGCCGTCATGGCCGCAGGCATGCATCCTGCCCGGCACGGTCGAGGCATAGGGCACCCCGGTCTGTTCGGTGATCGGCAGCGCATCCATGTCGGCGCGCAGCCCCACGACGCGGCCTTTCGTGTCGGTGCGTCCGCGGATGACGGCGACGACACCGGTGCGGCCGATGCCTTCCACCACCTCGTCGCAGCCGAAGGACCGGCAGAGCTCGGCCACCCTGGCGGCGGTGCGGTGGACATCGAACTGAAGCTCGGGATGGGCGTGGAAATCGCGGCGCCAGCCGGTGATCTCGGGCAGAAGCTCGGCGAAACGGTTCTTGACGGGCATGTCTGGTCTCCTTCGCCGACAGGGTGAACCCGTTGCCCGGAAACGGCAACCCCCGCCGGACGGGCGGGAAAACCGGAATGTGATCGCGAACCTGTTGCGAAAGTCGCACATTTGCGCCAAAGCGTCGCAAATTCGTCACGAACCCGGCTTGTTGCGGCCAAAGCCCCGCGCAACATGGGAAAACGAGCCAGCGAACGGAGCAGTCAGATGGCCAAGACCCCGACCCAGCCGCAGCAAGGCGGCGCCGCCAGCCCCAGCCCGCAGCAGCAGGGCCAGCAGGCCGGCGGATCGACCCAGCAGGCCGGCCAGCCGATCTTCCGCGACTGGGCGTCGATCTGATCCTGCCCCGTCGGGCGGCTTGACATTCCCCGGTGCAGCCGCGACGCTGTGCGCGTTTTGTTCCAACCTCGCGTCCGGCGATGCCCGAGCCCGTCTCCTCGATCCCGAACCTCGGCCCCGCATCGGAGGCGGCCTTTGCGCGCGCCGGGATCACCACGGCAGAAGAACTGCGCGAAATGGGCGCTGACGCGGCCTACCGCCGGCTGCTGGACTGCGGCACGCGGCCGCATTTCATCAGCTATTATGTGCGGGTGATGGGCTTGCAAGGCCGGCCCTGGAACGACTGCAAGGGCGAAGAGAAGAAGGCCCTGCGCAAACGCTTTGATGCGCTCTGCGCAGGGTTCAACCGGTCTGACGCCAAGTTGCGCGCCGATGTCGAACGGATGCTGAGTTTTCTGGGCGTGGTCGAACGCGGCTGACGGCCCCCGCGCCTAGTGCGCCAGAAGCACGGGCAGGCGCAGGTCGGAGAGGACCCCCTTCGTCGCCCCGCCGAGGACAAAGTCGCGCAGTCGCGAATGGCCGAAGCCTCCCATCGCCAGCATCTGCGCCCCCGCGGCCTGTGCCGCCTGCTGCAACGCCTCGGCAATACCCCTGCCCTCCAGCGTCAGGCTTGCCGCGCCCGCCCGATAGCCGCGCTCGGTCAGCGAGGCCGCGAGGCGGTCGGCGATGCCGGTCCCGCTCAGCTCCTTCTCGTCCTGCACCGTCAGCACCGTCACTCGGCCGCCTTCCGGCAGTAGCCGCAGGGCATCACCCAGGGCACGGGTCGCCACGCGGCTTTCGTCCCAGGCGATGGCAATGTGATCGACGCGCCCCGCCCCGGCCGTGGGCGGCACCAGAATGACCGGGACACCCGCGCCGAAGACCAGCGCCTCGGCCATGTCCTGCGTGGCCTGCCTGTCCGAGCACCAGGGCGCCAGCGCCAGATCGAAATAGCGCGCCGCCGTCGTGGCCATGCCGAGCGCACCGCCAAGCATCGGCCGGTGCTGGACGAAGCGGATCATGTCGACGCCACCGGGGCGCGCCGAGATCAGGGCGCGCAGGCGGTCGCATTCCGCCCGGCTGCGGTCCTCGGCCGCGCGCGCCATGGCATCGACATTGACCAGGAAGCCCCCGATGGGCGAGGCGACGGGCGGTATGTCCACCGCGAAGGTCGCGACCTGAAGACCGTGGCACAGGCTGGCCGCCAGATCGACGGCGGCCAGGACCGCGGCATCCGCAGCCGGTTCGGGGTAAGTGTTCAGCGGAATATAGGCGGTGCGGTCCGGCATCATCGTCTCCTGTTGCGGGCTGGGGCAGGCGGTCCGGGATCCCCGGCACCTCAGGTGACAGAACCACATCCTGGCGGGTCATGGTCTGATCCAGGTCAAGCGAACCTGCCCATTCCGCGCTTTCCTTGCCGGATCATCAGCATTGCCGCTGCACGTTGTCAAAGGATCGGCATCGGACCGTGCCGGACATCGCCGACCGCCTGCGGATCCCCGAGGCAAGGATCAACCTGCCTGCCGAGCCACCAGTCCCGGGCACGGCCGCCACGCACCACTTGGCTCGCCCGGTCCGCGCCGTGCCGAAGCAGAGCCCCGACCGGGATCGTCGGCACATCCTCGGCCCGCCGGATCGCGATGCGGGCAATCGCGCGCAGGCTGGGGTCAGGACCCTCGCCCGCGCGGGCGACCGTCTCCCGCAGCGCGCGGAGACGCATGGCAAATGCCGGGCAGAAGCTGATACCGGGATGAGTGGTGCCCCCAGAGGGACTTGAACCCCCGACCCTCTGATTACAAATCAGATGCTCTACCAGCTGAGCTATAGGGGCCACGCCACCCAGATACAGCCGCGGATCGGGCCGCGCAAGGGTTCAGTCCCGCTGGTCCCGGGCCAGGATCGCAACGGCGACAAGCCCCACCGCCATCACCAGCAGCGCAGCCGGGGCGGCCTCGGACAGGCGCTCCAGGCTTGCCAGCTCGAAGACGCGGGTCGAAAGCGTGTTGTAGTTGAACGGCCGCAAGAGGAGTGTCGCGGGCAGTTCCTTCACGCAATCGACAAAGACGACCAGCAGCGCCGTCAGCACGGACCCCCGGATCAGCGGCAGATAGACCGCCCCCAGCGTTCCGCTGGCCGACCGGCCCAGTGACCGCGCAGCCATGGCAAGACTCGGCGAGACACGCCCGAAGGCCGCGTCGACCGCGCCCTGCGCGATGCCGAAGAAGCGCACCATGTAGGCCAGGCCAAGGGCGAAGGCCGTTCCGGTGATCAACAGCCCCGGATCCCGGCCGGTCAGCGCCAGGATCGCGTCGGCCAGCCGGTGGTCCAGTGCCGCCAGCGGCAGAAGCAGCCCCAGCGCCAGCACTGCCCCCGGCGCGGCATAGCCGATCAGGGTCAGAGGCAAGAGCCATTGCGCCCCGCGCGAGCCCTTCATCCGCAAGGCATAGACGAGGAAGATCGCCGCCGAGACCGTGGCCAGCGCCGCCAGCCCGGCCACGATCAGCGTGTTGCGCAAGGCCTCGAACAGGCCCGGCGCCAACCAGCCCGAGGGCGCGGCTGCGGAATGGACCAGCATCACCGTGACGGGAAGCACGAAGCCTCCGGCGAAGGGGATCAGGCACAGGATCGTCGCATACCAGCGCTTTCGGCCGGCAATGGGATGGGGCACGACGCTCTGGGCGGCCCGGCCAAGCCGGTGGAACCTGGCGCCGCCACGCCCTGCCCGCTCCAGTCCGACCAGCAGCAGGATCAAGGCCAGGATCACCAGCGCGATCTGCGCCGCGCCCCCGGCATTGCCGCCGTTGAGCCAGGTCGAGAACACCCCCGTGGTCAGCGTCTGCACCCCGAAATGCAGCACCGTGCCATAGTCGGCCACCGTCTCCATCAGCGCCAGCGCCACCCCGGCCGCGATCGCCGGCCGGGCCAGCGGCCAGCCGAGCCGCAGGAACAGCCCCCAGGGCCCGCAGCCCAGCGACCGCGCCACCTCGTAGGCGCGACCCGACTGCTCGCGGTAGGCCGCACGGGCAAGGAGATAGACGTAGGGATAAAGCGCAAAGGACAGCACCAGGATCGCGCCCGGCAGCGAGCGCATCTGCGGGAACCAGTAGTCCCGCGCCGAGGTCCAGCCGAAGGTCGCCCGAAGGGCCGACTGGACCGGGCCGGCATAGTCCATCAGGTCGACCAGCGCATAGGCCGCCACGAAGGCCGGGATGGCGAGGGGAAACAGCAGCGCGTGCGCAAGCCAGTCGCGGCCCGGAAATCGGTATTGGCTGACCAGCCAGGCCGCGCCGGTCCCCATCGCGGCGGTCAGGACGGCGACGCCGCCCATCAGCAAAAGCGTCGTGCCCAGATAGCGCGGCAGGACCGTCGCCATCAGGTGCGGCCAGATGTTGCCGGTCGCCGTCAGCGCAAGCCAAAGGATCGAGACGATCGGCGCAAGCACGATCGCCGCAATGACAAGCGCACCCAGCGTCCAGCGATCCGGAACCAGCCGGAGGCGGCGAAAGTCAAGTTGAGCGAAACGGTCGGACATCCTGGCGCCGCGGTTACAGGAAAGCGGTTCACCTGTCCAGAAAAGCCCGTATAGTCGCGCGGCCGGGCGCGGGTTGCCCGCGCCGCAAAGTCAGGCCCGATGCGTATTGTCTATCACCTTGGTGCCCATTGCACCGATGACGAGCGGCTGGTCCGCTGCCTTCTGAAGAACCGGGCCAGGCTGGCCGAACAGGGCATCGCGGTGCCCGCGCCCACCCGGTATCGCAAGCTGTTGCAGGACACGGCCGCGCAGCTTCGGGGTGCGGCCGCTTCGGAAGAGACCGAGGCGATGATCCTCGACCAGATCATGGACGAGGCTGCCGCCGACCGTCTGATCCTGTCCTGGGCAAGTTTCCTCAGCTTTCCGGTCTATGCCTTGTCGGGCGGCCTCTATGCCAAGGGTGGCGAGAGGGTGCGCAGCTTCACCCGGATCTTCCCGGACATCGAGGCAGAGTTCTGCCTTGCGGTCCGCAATCCCGCAACCTTCCTGCCCGACCTGCGCGCGCGGGCCCGGCAGAAGGGGCACGAGGACATTCTGGACGGCGTCGATCCGCTGGCGCTGCGCTGGTCGCGGGTGGTGCGCGGGATCCTGGAGCACAACCCCGGCGTGCCACTGACGGTCTGGTGCGACGAGGACACGCCGCTGATCTGGCCAGAGGTGCTGGCGGCGGTTTCGGGGCACGCGACCGGCACGGTGCTGGAAGACACCGACGAGCTTCTGGGCATCTTGCTGACCGACCTCGGCCTTGCGCGCTTTCAGGCCTATTGCCGCGAGCATCCGCCACAGTCCGTTTCGCAACGCCGCAGGATCGTCACGGCCTTCCTGGAAAGATTCGGGCGGCCCGAGCAGATCGAAGTCCCGGTCGAAATCCCGGGCTGGACCGGAGAGCTGGTCGAAGAGCTGACCCGGGCCTATCTGGCCGATGTCGAACGCATCGCCCAGATGCCGGGGGTGCGGCTGCTGGAGCCCTGATCAGGTCATGCCAAGGGCGGACTTGTAGACCTCCAGCACCGCCTCTTCCTCGGCCAGCTCTTCCGGCTTGCGCTTGCGCAGCGCGATCACCTTGCGCATCACCTTGGTGTCGTAGCCCCGCCCCTTGGCTTCGGCCATCAGCTCTTTCTGCTGCTCGGTCACGTCCTTCTTTTCGGCTTCCAGCTGCTCGTAGCGTTCGATGAACTGGCGCAGCTCTTCGGCGGTGACGGCATAGGGATCGGTCGCGTCGGCCATGGGTGTCTCCGGGTCGGGATGGGTCGGGCGTTCCTACCCTGCCCCGGGCATCGGGTTCAAGGCGGGATCGGTCCGCCGGCGGGCATTGCTTGCACCGCGGTGCGGATCGGGCTAGCACCGGCGCGACGACAGGGGGACGAGCCATGCAGGCATTGATCTGGGCAGGGGCGGGGCTGACACTTCTGGGTGTCGCCGGGCTTGGCTATTGCATCCTGGCCGCCACCCGCGCCAGGCGGGCGGGGCTTGACGACGCCGCGATGCGCGCGGCCCTGCAGCGGGTGGTCACGCTGAATCTGGCGGCGGTCGCTGTGTCGGCGCTTGGCCTTGCAGCGGTCGTCGCGGGCATCCTTCTGGGCTGAGATTCAACCGTCGCACAGGTCCGGCCTCGGCAGCGCCGCGGACAATGCGGGCGATCCGACGCAATTCCGCATCTGATTGGCAACAATGGCGACCGGATGCCAGCCTGCGCGATCCTGCCGTCAGACCGGCATGTTGTCGAAGCCGGCCTCGATCTCGGCATCGGTGGGCCGGTGCGTCCTGTTGCCCGGCATCAGGGCTGCCAGGGCGCGCATTTCGGCGAGAAGCAGGTCCAGACCCTGCTGCTGCACATCCATGCCCGCGGCCACGAGCCCGGCTTCGTCACGGATCGGATCGGCGGGATTGCGAGCGGTCATCGGGCACAACTCCTGCAAAAGGGGGTCCAGGGAAGGGCGTCGAGCCGCGCCTCCTGGATCGGCTCGCCGCAGCGGGCGCAAAGGCCGTAGGTTCCATCCTCGATCCGTGCCAGGGCGGCGCGGATCTGCGAGATTTCGGCAAGACCCGCCTGACCGGTCGCTTCCAGCACCTCGTCGCCCTCGCGTTCGGTGGCCAGGTCCTCCCAGTCGGGGTCATGATGCGAATCGAGTTCTTCCTCGATCGCATCAAGCCGGGCACCAAGTTCCACAAGCCTTTGTTCCAGGGCGGCTTTTCTGACAGAGATCGGTTTGGGGGCCTCGGCCTGCATCATCTTCTCCTTGCTGCTGACGAAAGACTGACCGACCGGGACCGCATCGTCCTTGACCCAGGTCAACGGCGCTTTCGCTTTGCGCCGGGGGTGGCTATGGTCCATGGGGCCTTGCCCGACGAGGAGTGGAGAGAGACATGGACATCCGCGCGATCACCCCCGACTATGCCGTCTCGCCGCAGATCGAACCGGCGGACCTGCCGGCGATCAAGGCGGCAGGCTATGTGACCGTCATCGACAACCGCCCGGACGGCGAGATCCCGCCGCACCTCCACACCGCCGAGATGCGCCGTGCGGCCGAGGCGCTGGGTCTTGCCTTCGTGGCCAATCCGGTGATCGGCGGCGCGTTGACGATGGAGAACGTGACCGCCCAGGCGGCCGCCATCGCCGCCTCGCCGGGGCCGGTCCTTGCCTATTGCGCCAGCGGCAACCGGTCCTCGATCGTCTGGGCGCTGGCAAATGCCGGCAAACGCCCCATCGACGAGCTGGTGGGCCTGCCTGCCCGGTTCGGCTATCAGCTGGATCACCTGCGGCCGCAGATCGAGGCGCTTGCCAAGGGCTGATCGCGCCGGGGCCGATGCCCGCCCCGTCAGCCTGCGGCCCGCAGTTCCGGGCCGCTGGCCGGGTCGCCCCGACCGGGGGAGGCCCTGGGCGCCACCGGCCCTGCGGCGGGCGCCGGGGCGGGCTGCGACACCGGCGACATGGCCTCGGTCTCGTTCAGCTTCAGCGCCCGCATGCCGCGGTGCTGGCCGAGCCGCGCCCCGGCGATGCGCCGCCCCTCCAGGGTTTCCAGCGAGACGGCATCCAGCGCCGCCGTGGGCAGGGCCAGCGTTTCCCCGACCGCCAGCGCCATGATCCGGTGCAGGGGCAGCCGCAGGCGGCCCAGGACGGCATCCAGCCGGCAGTCGGCCTGAAGAACCTGCGCGGCAAGGTCGTGGGTGAACTGGGGCGCCGAGGCATCCGCGGCATCGGCCGGCGGCATCGGCCGACGACCCCGGCCGGTATCGGGCAGGATCAGGATCACCTGTCCCTGCCGACCCGCAGTTCCCAGCACGACCTCGGCGGTCAGCACGCGGTAGGCGTCCTCTTCCAGCATCAGGGCAAGCGGGCGCGCATCCTCGAGCCAGGACGCATAGCGGAAGCCCCCCGCCCAGGAGAGGTCGGCTTCCTCGGCCAGGGTCTCCTCCAGCCCGGCGAGCGCCCGGTCGATCACGCCGGCGACCATCGCGGCGTCGATCCGGCTGGGGCGCCTCGGGGCCGGCGGCTGCGGCGACAGGCGGCCGAGCGTCTGCATCTCGATCAGGGATGCGGTCACCATCGGCGACAGCATGATGACCCCAAGCCCGCCCTGCGGCCCGTCGAGCAGCGCCAGAAGCGCGCGATCGGGCACGGTTTCCAGGATCTCGGCCAAGCTGAAGCGCGAAATCGTCAGCGCGCGGACGTCGAGATCCAGCCCCATAGCATCCCGCGTCGCGCGGGCAAGGGCCAGGCGCCAGCCCCGGTCGGCGCCCGGGGCGCCCTCTGCCTGGGCCGGGCGGGCGCGGTCGATCTTTCGGCGGATCACATCGGTCATGGCGGCCAATCCCTCACCGCGCCACCCTAGCCCCCGCATCCTTGCGGAAAGGTTAAGCGGCCTGCGCTTCCAGCCTCAGCGGCACCGTCACCCGGAAGGCCGCCCCGCCCTGCCCCGGCAGATAGGCGACCGAGCCGCCGAGATTGGTCATGATCTCGCGGCAGATGGCGAGGCCAAGGCCCGCCCCGCCGGCGCGGTTCGCGTCGGTCAGCCGGGCGAATTTCTCGAAGATCAGCCGCTGGGCGTCCTTGGGAATGCCCTTGCCGTTGTCGATGAAATCGATCGTCACCCGCCCGGCCCGCTGGCGCACGACGATCCGCAGTTCCGGCCGGGTGGCATCACAGTATTTCCGGGCGTTGGAGATCAGGTTGATGAACACCTGGGTCAGCCGGTCGGCGTCGGTCTTGAGGTAGATCGCCTCGGAGGGCAGGTCGCGGATCACCAGGAACT
>JBKBRG010000003.1:9224-25772 GCA_046292325.1 Tabrizicola sp. | reverse complement strand
GGGCGAGGATAAGAACGACCCCGAGCTTGCCGCCCGGATGGCCGCTCTGGGACAGGTCTATGTGAATGATGCCTTTTCCGCCGCGCACCGGGCGCATGCCTCGACCGAGGGCCTGGCGCGGCTGCTTCCCGCCGCGGCGGGGCGGCTGATGGAAGCCGAGTTGAAGGCGCTGGAGGCGGCGCTGGGGTCTCCCGAGCGGCCGGTGGTCGCCGTCGTCGGCGGGGCAAAGGTTTCGACCAAGATCGATCTTCTGGCGAACCTGGTGACGAAGGTCGATCACCTGGTGATCGGCGGGGGGATGGCGAACACCTTCCTGGTGGCGGAGGGGATCGAGGTCGGCCGGTCGCTGGCCGAGCGCGAGATGGCCGAGACCGCGCGCGAGATCCGGCACCGGGCGCAGAACGCGGGCTGCCGGATCCATCTGCCGGTCGATGTGGTGGTGGCACGCGAGTTCAAGGCCGGGGCCGAGACCCAGACGGTCGATGTCCAGATGTGCCCGCCGGATGCGATGATCCTGGATGCGGGTCCGAAGACGGTCGCGGCGCTGGAGACGGTGTTCGCCGCGGCGCGGACGCTGATCTGGAACGGGCCGCTCGGCGCCTTCGAGATCAAGCCCTTCGATGCCGCGACCAATGCGGCGGCGCAGGCGGCGGCACGGTTGACGAAGGCGGGCAAGCTGATCTCGGTGGCCGGCGGCGGCGATACGGTGGCCGCACTGAACGCGGCGGGGGCAGCGGAGGATTTCACCTTCATCTCCACCGCCGGGGGCGCCTTCCTGGAGTGGATGGAGGGCAAGGAATTGCCGGGCGTCAAGGCGCTGATGGGTTGAGTGGCGGGGCCGCGAGGGCTATGCCTTCGGTGACATTCGGGAGACGGACATGACCAACGCGAAGATGACCGAACAGGTGCGGAACGGGCGCGGATTCATCGCGGCCCTGGACCAGTCGGGCGGATCGACCCCCAAGGCGCTGAAGCTCTACGGGATCCCGGAAAGCGACTACGCGGGCGAGGCGCAGATGTTCGACCTGATCCACGCCATGCGAGCGCGGATCATCAAGTCCCCCGCCTTCACCGGCGACAAGGTCGTGGGCGCGATCCTGTTCGAGCAGACCATGGACCGCACGATCGACGGCATCCCGACCGCGACCTATCTGTGGGAAAAGCGCGGTGTCGTGCCCTTCCTGAAGATCGACAAGGGGCTGGAGGCGGAAGCCGACGGCGTGCAGCTGATGAAGCCGATCCCGGGACTGGACGCGCTTCTGGAGCGGGCGAAGCAGGCCGGGATCTTCGGCACCAAGGAGCGGTCGGTGATCAATGCGGCCAATCGCAAGGGCATTGCCGCGATCGTCGCGCAGCAATTCGAGATCGGCCGCCAGGTGGCACGCCACGGGCTGATGCCGATCCTGGAGCCGGAGGTGACCATCTCGATCGCCGACAAGGCCGAGGCCGAGGCGATCCTTCAGGAAGAGATCCTGAAGCATCTGGAAACCTTCGACGGGCAGGTGATGCTGAAGCTGTCCCTGCCGACAGTGCCCGACTTCTATCAACCCCTCGTCCGGCATCCCAAGGTGCTGAAGGTCGTGGCGCTGTCGGGTGGGCATTCCCGCGACGAGGCGAACCGGATCCTGGCGCAGAACCACGGCATCATCGCCAGCTTCAGCCGCGCGCTGAGCGAGGGCCTGACCGCTCAGCAGTCGGACGCCGAATTCGACGCGGTGCTGAAGGACGCGATCGACGGGATCTACGCGGCCTCGATCACCTGAGATCAGGGATCGGTTCGGACAGGGGGCCTGCTGGCCCCCGTTTCGGCTCAAGTCTTTGCAGCCGGCGCATTTTCGGGATTCACAACCGATTCGGCTTGTGCCATGATTCGGTCAGGCCCCCGGCAGAGGGGCCGGAGCAAGGCAGATGTCGGCAGCACACACGCAGCGGGGACTTGGAGGACTGGCCTATCTGGCCTTCGTCTCGGCCTTCGGGGTCTATTTCACCTTCAACGCCGTGCAAGGCGAATACGGCATGTTCGCCCGCGTCGCCATCCACGCCGAGGCCGAGGCCCTGCGGGCCGAGCGGGACCGCCTCTCGGCCGAACTGGCCAGGATGGAGAACCTGACGCATCGCCTGTCGGACACCTACCTCGACCTCGACCTGCTGGACCAGCAGGCGCGCGACGTGCTGGGTTACATGCGCGCCGACGAGATCGCGATCCGCTGAAGCGGCCCCATTCCAGCCTTGACCTGCGCGCATAGGAGCCATGCCGCGCCGCCCCGCATGGCGGGGAGATTTCCTTTGACCCAGCAAACTCCGATGCTGTATGGATGGTTTAATACTAAACCATATTCGCACCCGCAAACTGCCTGGGAGGAGCCCGATGGCGAGGAAACCCGATCCGAGACCGAACGTCTCGAAGGAAGAGCTGCTGAAATACTACCGCGAGATGCTGTTGATCCGCCGGTTCGAGGAAAAGGCGGGGCAGCTCTACGGCATGGGCCTGATCGGGGGGTTCTGCCACCTGTATATCGGTCAGGAAGCGGTGGTCGTGGGCCTGGAGGCCGTGGCGAAAGCGGGCGACAAGCGGATCACCAGCTATCGCGACCACGGGCACATGCTGGCCTGCGGGATGGACGCCAAGGGCGTGATGGCCGAACTGACCGGGCGCATCGGCGGCTATTCCAAGGGCAAGGGCGGCTCGATGCACATGTTCTCGAAAGAGAAACATTTCTACGGCGGGCACGGGATTGTCGGCGCGCAGGTGCCGCTGGGGGCGGGATTGGCCTTTGCGGACAAGTATCTTGGCACTGACAACGTGACCTTCACCTATTTCGGCGACGGCGCGGCGAACCAGGGGCAGGTCTATGAAACCTACAACATGGCCGAGCTCTGGGCCCTGCCGGTGATCTTCGTGATCGAGAACAACCAGTATGCCATGGGGACGAGCGTGAAGCGGTCCACCAAGTCCACCACGCTGTATGGCCGGGGCCTCGCCTACGGCATCCCGGGCGAGCAGGTGGACGGGATGGACGTGCTGGCGGTGAAGGCCGCCGGCGAGAAGGCGGTGGCGCACTGCCGGGCGGGCAAGGGCCCCTACATCCTGGAGATGATGACCTATCGCTACCGCGGGCACTCGATGTCGGATCCGGCGAAATACCGGACGCGGGAGGAGGTCGAGAAGATCAAGACCGAGAAGGACTGCATCGAGCATGTGCGCGATCTGCTGACCCAGGGGGGCCTGGCCTCGGACGAGGAACTGAAGGCCATCGACCGGGAGATCAAGGCGATCGTGAACGAAAGCGCCGAGTTCGCCAAGGACAGCCCGGAGCCGCCGATGGACGAGCTCTGGACGGATATCTACGCGTAAGGGAGGGGAAATCATGGCCACGCAAGTTCTGATGCCCGCGCTGTCCCCGACCATGGAGGAAGGGACGCTGGCGAAATGGCTGGTCAAGGAGGGGGACAGGGTCAAGTCGGGCCAGATCCTCGCCGAGATCGAGACCGACAAGGCGACGATGGAGTTCGAGGCGGTCGACGAAGGCATCGTCGGCAGGATCCTGGTCGCGGAAGGCACGGCGGGCGTGAAGGTGAACACGCCGATCGCGGTGCTGGTCGAGGAAGGAGAGACGGTGGCGGACGCGCCGAAGGCGGCTCCGGTGGCGGCGGAGAGCCGGCCTGAAGCCCGGCCTGCGGCGACGGCGGCTCCGGTCGCGGCGGCCCCGGTCCCGGCCCCGGTCGCAGCGGCGGGCTGGCCGCATACCGACCTGCCCGAGGGCGTGCCGACCCGGACGATGACGGTGCGCGAGGCGCTGCGCGAGGCGATGGCCGAGGAGATGCGCGCCGATCCGGCGGTGTTCCTGATGGGGGAAGAGGTCGGCGAATATCAGGGGGCCTACAAGATCAGCCAGGGCCTTCTGGACGAATTCGGGGCGCGGCGTGTGGTCGATACGCCGATCACCGAGATGGGCTTTGCCGGGATCGGGGTTGGCGCCTCCTGGGGAGGCCTGAAGCCGATCGTCGAGTTCATGACCTTCAACTTCTCGATGCAGGCGATCGACCAGATCATCAACTCGGCTGCGAAAACCCTGTACATGTCGGGGGGCCAGATGGGCAGCCCGATCGTGTTCCGCGGCCCGAACGGCGCGGCGGCCCGGGTGGGCGCGCAGCATTCCCAGGACTTCGCGGCCTGGTATGCGGCGATCCCGGGGCTGAAGGTCTGCATGCCCTATACGGCGGCAGATGCGAAGGGCCTGCTGAAGACCGCGATCCGCGATCCGAACCCGGTGGTCTTCCTGGAAAACGAGATCCTCTACGGGCGGTCGTTCGAGGTGCCGACCGATGGCGATTTCACCATTCCCTTCGGCAAGGCCTCGATCCTGCGACCGGGGTCGGACGTGACCATCGTCAGCTTCGGAATCGGATGCAGCCATGCCATGGCGGCGGCGGAGGACCTGGCGAAGGAAGGGATCAGCGCCGAGGTGGTGAACCTGCGGACGCTGCGGCCGATCGACTATGACACGGTGCTGGCTTCGGTGATGAAGACCAACCGCTGCGTCACGGTCGAGGAAGGCTTCCCGGTGGGGTCGATCGGCGACCATCTGGCTTCGACCATCATTCAGCGGGCCTTCGATCATCTGGACGCCCCGGTCGTGACCTGCACGGGCAAGGACGTGCCGATGCCCTATGCGGCGAACCTGGAAAAGTTCGCGCTGATCACCCCGGCGGAGGTTGTCACCGCCGTCAAATCCGTCTGCTACAGGTAGAGGTGAGGCCATGGCGACCGAGATTCTGATGCCGGCCCTTTCCCCGACGATGGAGGAGGGCACGCTGGCCAGATGGCTGGTGAAAGAGGGCGATGCGGTGAAGTCCGGCATGGTGATCGCCGAGATCGAGACCGACAAGGCCACGATGGAATTCGAGGCGGTCGACGAGGGCATCGTCGGCAGGATCCTGGTGGCCGAAGGGACCGCCGGGGTGAAGGTGAACACGCCCATCGCGATGCTGCTGGACGAGGGCGAGGATGCCTCGGCGGCGGTTGCTGCGCCGAAGGCGGCTTCGGCGCCTGCGGCGACGCCGGTGGCTGCGGCAGAGAGTCGGGCTGAAGCCCGACCTGCGGCGGCTGCACCGGTTTCGGCGGGGGCGCGGGTGTTCGCCTCGCCCCTGGCGCGGCGGATCGCCAGGGAGAAGGGGCTGGACCTGACGACGATCAAGGGCTCGGGGCCGCATGGGCGGATCGTGCGGGCGGATGTCGAGGGGGCGCAGCCGGGGGCGTTGAAGGCGGAGGCGGCGACAGCGGCCCCTGCCCCGGTGGCGGCCCCTGCCCCGGCGGCGGCGCCGGTCCAGGCGGCGATGCCCGCGGGTCCGGCTGCCGAGACGGTGCTGAAGCTCTATGCCGACCGTCCCTTCGAGGAGGTTCCGCTGGACGGGATGCGCCGGACCATCGCGGCGCGGCTGACCGAGGCCAAGCAGACCATCCCGCATTTCTACCTGCGCCGCGAGGTCCGGCTGGACGCTCTGCTGGCGTTCCGCGAGCAGCTGAACAAGCAGCTCGAGGGGCGCGGCGTGAAGCTCAGCGTCAACGACTTCATCATCAAGGCCTGCGCGATGGCGCTTCAGGCGGTGCCGAACGCGAACGCCGTCTGGGCGGGCGACCGGATCCTGCGCCTGAAGCCGTCGGATGTGGCGGTGGCCGTGGCGGTCGATGGCGGGTTGTTCACCCCGGTGCTGCGCGATGCGGAGAAGAAGTCGCTGAGCGCGTTGTCGGCGGAGATGAAGGACCTGGCCGCGCGGGCCAAGACCAGGAAGCTGGCGCCGCACGAATATCAGGGCGGATCCTTCGCGATCTCGAACCTCGGGATGATGGGGATCGAGAACTTCGACGCCGTGATCAACCCGCCGCATGGGTCGATACTGGCCGTCGGTGCGGGCGTGAAGAAGCCGGTGGTGCTGGCGGACGGGACGATTGGCGTGGCAACGGTCATGTCGATGACGCTGTCGGTCGACCACCGGGTGATCGACGGCGCCTTGGGGGCAGAGTTCCTGAAGGCCGTGATCGAGGCGCTGGAAAACCCGATGGCGATGCTTGCGTGAGGCCTCGAGGTGGGGGACTTCGCGTCCCCCACACCCCCTGCGGGATATTTCCGGACAGATGAAATGGGGGCTCTGGTCCCCGTTCCCTATCGGGACTTCAGGTTCCTGATCAGGGTTCGGGACCGGCGGAGCGCTGTGCCAGCGGTGCCGAGCACGATGATCCAGAGCGTGAGCGTCAGGGTCCATTCGGTCGCGTAGAGCGCGGCGAGGACGGTGCCCGCGGTGAGGACGGCCATGCGTTGCGGCTTGGCCAGCGGGCCGGAGAAATCGGGCGGAAAGCCCTCGGCCCGGCCGAGTTCCCGGACATAGGCGGTGGCGATGGCGAGTGCTGCGGCGAGGAGGCCGAGGGCCGGGGCGCCCGCGGCCAGTCCCGCGCCGGCAAGAAGGAAGAGGTCGGAGAGGCGGTCGGGGGCCTCGTTCCAGAAGGGGCCGTCCTTGGCGCCCTTGCCACCCTCGATCGCCACCATGCCGTCGATCAGGTTGCAGAGGAGGCGGGCCTGGATCGCGGCGGCGGCGAGGAGGAGGCAGAGGAAGCGGAGGGAGCCGGCGGTCGTGGAGAGCCAGTAGAGCGCGAGCCCAGTCGCGGCGAAGGCGATGGAGGCCCGGGATATCTGGTTGGGCGTCAGGCCCTTCTGCACCGCCCATGAGGTGAGGCGGGCGGCCCAGGCCGAGTTGCGCGAGGTGAGGGGGCGGCGGTTCCGGTCGCTCATGTCGTGGACCAGACCCAGCGTGTGATGTGGAAGAAGATCGGCGCGGCGAAGATCACGCTGTCGAGCCGGTCGAGGAACCCGCCGTGTCCGGCGATCAGGTGGCCCCAGTCCTTGATCCCCCGGTCGCGCTTGATCGCTGACATGACGAGGCCGCCGAAGAACCCCATGAGGGTGATGAGAAGGCACATGCCGGCAGCCTGGACCGGCGTGAAGGGCGTCATCCAGTAGAGCGCCGTGCCGATGGCAGTGGCGGAGAGGGTGCCACCCAGGAGGCCTTCCCAGGTCTTGGACGGCGAGAGGTTGGGGGCCACCTTGCTGCGGCCGATCATCTTGCCCCAGACGTATTGCAGCACGTCCGAGAGCTGGACGACGAAGATCAGGTAGGCGATGAGGATGACATTGCGGCCCTCGAACCCGGGGATCTGAAGGTAGAGAAGCGCCGGAACGTGGCTGGCGCAGTAGACGCAGACCATCAGCGCCCACTGGGTCTCCGACACGCGAACCAGGAAGTCCCTGGTGGAGCCACGCAACGCGGAGGCCACGGGCAGCAGAAGGAAGGCATAGACCGGGATGAAGATCGAATACATCCCATACCAGTCGATCGCGAGGAACCAGTATTGCAGGGGAAGGATCAGGAAGAAGCAGGCGAGCAGAGACCAGTGGTCGGCGCGGTTGTGGGTCGTCAGGGTGAGAAACTCCCGCAGCGCCGCGAAGGAACAGAGCGCAAAGAGGAGGACGACACCCGGCTTTCCGGCGATGAAGGCGAGCGCGAGGCAGATCACCATCACCCACCAGGCATTGATGCGGGCGTTCAGGTTCTCGATCACCGGATTCTCGCCCGCGGGCGAGAGGCGGACACGGAGGATCTCGCCGATGACGGAAGCCACGACCAGGATCGTGCCGACGCCCGCGAGGAGCCACAGGAGGTGCGGTGAGTTCATGCGGGCCCCTTCAGCGCAAGCAGCGCCTGGCTGGCGCGGGCGAGGAAGGCCTCTTTCGTTTCGTCGGGCTCGACGTGGAGCGGTGCCCCGAAGGTGAGGGTGCAGATCAGGGGCACGGGGATGACTTCGCCCTTCGGCATCACGCGGTTCAGGTTGGCGATCCAGACAGGGACAAGGTCGACGGAGGGTCGGGCCTTGGCAAGGTGGTAAAGCCCGGACTTGAAGGGAAGCAGTGGCGCATCCGTGCTGTTGCGCTGGCCTTCGGGGAAGAGGATCAGCGACGATCCCTGATCGAGCGCCGAGACCATCTGGGCCACGGGATCCTCTGTCCGCGCCTCGGGGCGGCGGTCGATGAGGACAGCGTTGAACACTTCGCGCCCGATGAAGGCGCGAAGGGGGGAAGTCAGCCAGTAGTCGAGCGCGGCAACGGGCCGCGTCTTGCGTCTGAGCGGTGCCGGCAGCGCGGTCCACAGCAGGACGAAATCGCCGTTCGAGCTGTGATTGGCAAAATAGACGCGCTGATGCGGCACCGGCTCGATCCCCTGCCATACGGCGCGGGGGGCGGTCATGAAGCGTGCGAAAGTCGAGATTGCCAGACCCGTCACCCGGGCGGCGAAGGCCTTGAGGACCGGGATCATGCTGGATCGGTCATTCCGCTTTCAGGATCTGGTCCATGGTCAGCGCCGGTTGGGCGCATCCCGCCTTGCCGACGACCCGCGCCGGCACACCGGCGACGGTCGTGTTGTGCGGAACATCCTCCAGCACGACGGAACCGGCGGCAATCCGCGAGCAATGACCGACACGGATGTTGCCAAGGACCTTGGCCCCGGCACCGATCAGCACGCCGTCTCCGATCTTCGGGTGACGGTCGCCGTCTTCCTTCCCGGTGCCGCCCAGGGTGACGGAATGCAGCATGGAGACATTGTCGCCGACCACGGCCGTTTCACCGATGACGATCGAATGGGCGTGGTCGATCATGATGCCCTTGCCGATGCGGGCGGCGGGGTGGATGTCCACCCCAAAGACCTCTGACACCCGCATCTGCACGAAATAGGCCAGATCAATGCGGCCCGCCTTCCAGAGCCAGTGACCAATCCGATAGGCCTGAACCGCCTGGTATCCCTTGAAGAAGAGAACCGGCTGAAGAAACCGGTGGCACGCCGGGTCGCGCTCGTAGACTGCCATCAGATCCGAACGCGCCGCTGCGCCAATCTCGGGATCGCTGTCATAGGCCTGATCGGCAATCTCGCGCAGGATCTGTTCGCTCATTTCGCCCGAGGCGAGCTTGAGGGAGAACCGGTAGGCCAGCGCACGTTCCAGCGACGAATGGTGCAGGAGTCCGGAATGGATGAGACCACCGAGGAGCGGCTCGTTGCGGATGGCCTCGACCGCTTCTTCGCAGACGCGGCGCCAAACGGGATCGACGGCCGCAACTCTGGATCTGGTCTCTAGCATCGTCATGCCCTCCGGTGTGGCCCTTTCATACCACATCGGAGGGGACTGACGAGACGCATTTCTGTTGTGTCGCTGATCACGCGCAGAAATGACGCCAAGCGAGGGCCGGCTTCACGAAACCGGTCGCCGGTCCTCGCTGGCCGTCGTGGGCCTGTGCCTGACGACCGCGAATTCGCCGCCGGTGCCGCTCGGTCTGCTCAGACTGCGACGCCGATCTTCCGGAACGGGCCCGGGCCGAAGCGCTGAGAAACCTGCGCGACAGAGACATCGAAAGATCCGGTGACGCCGTCCCCCGCACGCATGGCAGCAGTATAGAGGAACTCGGGCAGACTGACGGCATATTCGGCGACGAATGCTGCCCCTTGGGTGATCCGAACGAGGTAGGCCTCCAGGTCCTCTCCCAACGGAACTTCCTCGGATTGCCAACTGTCGCCGTCGATCCGCGTCCTTCGCTTCCAGGTGAACTGGAAATCCCCGGACAGGACGGCATACCGCAGATGCGCCACAGGATAGGGCCGCAGGCCAAGACCGTTGAACGCCTCCACACGCGAGACCACGTTCGGATCATCATAACCACGGGCCGCCAGGCCGACACGGTAGAACCGTGCGAGGCCTCTCGCAGAGGCTGCAAGGTCGATCTGAGTGACCGCCAGATCAAGGAGGACAACCGTGCTTCCGCTTGGCCAGATTGCCGGCATCGTGCCGTCAGTTCCGAGTTGTCTGCGCAGGCGACAGGAAATCTCGTAGGTGTCCGGAGCGACGAGCTGAGCGTCTCGGAACTGGAACACCTCCCAGTTGGCGGCACTGCCGTCGCCAATCGCCATGGCATTTGCCCCGTTCAGGACCGAAGTGGCAGAGGCTGAGGAAAGCTCTCCACCTACCAGCCTGATGCGTAGCGATGGACCATGGTCCCAAACTCCGGGTCGATGGGCGGTCAGGGGTGACTCGGTTGTCCCGACGATCGCCGACGCACTGATCAAGCGGTTGATCTCATACCCGGCATCCTCGCTTGAAGACCAGACCGCAACCGATCCGGGCCAGGGTTGGGCCGCCACCGCGACATGCGGGGCGTGCGGCGCTTCCTCACCCGTCAACAATGGAAGGTCCAGGAACACAGGAAGAACCGGAACCGGTGCCGTGTAGGGCCGCACGGAGATCATCTCATCCGCTCGGTTGGAGGGCAGCAGGACTCCGGGTTCTACACGCACAGCCTCGATAATCTGACCTTCCGCCTGTTCGACCCGATCGATCCGGAACCGGCGCCCCGCGTAGCCGAAGACATCACCGGCCCCGAGGGCAAGCCGCGATTTCGGCAAGGCGAAGCGGAGAGTATCGCGAGCGACCCTGGCTTCGGCCATCCAGCGCTCCACGGTTGCCAGGGCCTCCAGTCGGGTCAGGGCCAAGGGCAGGTCGCTCTGCGAGACCGAAGCCGTCTCGTCCTCGGGATATCGAGTTTCGACGGCGCGGACCTCATAGCTCGATTGAGCGTCCACATATGCAAGGCGGATCTGGCCTGCGGTCTCGGCCTCCGCAAGTCGCGTGGCTTCGATGCTACCGTCCACGTCAGGGGAAAGGACCAGGTCGTCCTCCGACACCGTTGCCTGCATTCGTGCTGTCCGGTTGCGAAAGACGATGCGCCCCTCGCGCTCGAACGCATCGAAGCCCAGCGCAAGCATCAAGGGCTGCAGCGTTGCCCGTCCCGTCGTCAGATCGGCTTGCTGATACCCTCTGACCAACCCGAAAAGTGACTGGACATCTATCGCATCGACGCCCGACATCCGGCAGATCTCGGCAACCACCGCCGACAGCGGCTGGTTTGATGCCCTCCCGTTCAGCCAATGGCCGCGTGCGTAGTTCACACCGTCGCTCCAGACATCGACCTGTCCGGGGAATTCGGGAAACGGCCGAGCATCCCACGCCCAGGCGTAGGCATGCTGCGTGTCGATCATCGGGCCGGCGTAGATCGAGGAAATCGGGTTGTTGCCTTCCTCTGACCAGAAGGACGAGGTTGCGATCAGATACTGCATCTGGATCAGGTCGTCGCGTCGCCCGTTCGACCAGGCGGGCAAGCCGGATTCCGAGGACTTGGCATCGACGAACCTGTTTGGCTGGTTGCTGCCCTTGTCAATCGCGGCGCAGCCATACTCCGTGAAACGGATCGGCTTCATCTCGGGAACCCAGTTCGACGGAACAGGGGAACGGACGCCATCCAGCCGATCATGGTGAAGGTTCGACCACCACGACCGGATGTCCTTGTATCTGAAGACCCAAGGTTCCCCGTAGGCGCCATCCGTGATCGGCAGCCGGCGTTGGGCCTGTGCCCCCTCTGCGCCATCGTAGTACCAGTCGAAACCCTCTCCGCCGGCAATGTTCGACTTCAGATACAGGGGATTGTAGATCGATCCGAACTCTGCATCCGCATGATCTTCCCCGTCACGCCAATCCGACAGGGGCATGTAGTTGTCGATGCCGATGAAATCGATGTTCGGATCGGCCCAGAGCGGATCCAGATGGAAGTAGACGTTGTCATCGGCGTGATAGCCGAAGTATTCGGACCAGTCTGCCGCATAGCTGATCTTGACCTCTGGACCCAGGATCGACCTGACATCGGCCGCAAGCGCACGCAGCGCCGCAACCGCCGGGAAGGAATCGCCGGAACCTCGGATCTGGGTCAGCGAACGCAGTTCGGAGCCGATGCAGAAGGACTCGACCCCGCCGGCTGCAACGCAGAGATGCGCATAGTGCAGGATGAACCGGCGAAGGCCCCATTCATTCGGGCCGGAATAGGTCACCGTCTCGCCGTTGACCGTGAAGTGCGCAGGCTGCGCTGTTCCGAAGAAGGCTGCGACCTCTGCCTCCGCAGCCGCCGTGCGATCCGGCGATCCAGGGCGTCCGGGCGCCGTCGAAAGCGTCACCCGTCCCCGCCATGGCAACGCCGGCTGTGTCACGGCACCCGTCCATGGATCCGGCAAGGTGTTGCCCGGAACCTGATCCATCAGGATGAACGGATAGAACATGACATCCTTGCCGGCAGTCCGCATCGCGCGGATTGCCTCAATGACCGACGCATCCGAAGGCGTCCCGCCATAGATCGACACCCCGTCGATCCTGGGGACCTCCTGTGCCTGAGCGCGCGAAATGCCGCCGGACCGCCAGGGCATGCCGATGCCGTCCAAGAGCGTCTGCTCGACCTTTGGCCGTATGGTGCAGGAGGCGCAGCGCAGGTCGTCTCCGAACCAGGAAACGACCAGGGATACGGCATTGGCCGCCGGCAGTTCCTGCTGAAGTTGCTCGAAGCTGGTCGCAAAGTCGGTCTTGCCCGAAGGCGAATGGACGTTCGCGCTCCGATTGCGACCAGGACCCTCGGCATAGTGAACCGGCGTCGTGGCCAGCCCGTATTCGCCGGTGCCGGGGATCAGCGCCACGCCACGAATGGCCTGATCGAGGGTCTCGGCAGCCCCCTGCGCAGCCCGGACCACTTCGAAACTGAACTGTGGCACCCGGTTGCCATAGGGCGACAGCTCCAGCCCCTCGATCACGACATAGGCCAGTCCACGATAGGCAGGAGCCAGCCCCGCGCCCTCCACCGCCTCGATCAGCGGGTCGGGCAGCTGGGTCTCGCTGCCCGGATAGACCCGCATGTTCAGGTCCAGCGCCGAGATTTCATTCCCATCCGCCCAGATGCGGCCGACGCGCAGGATCTCTCCCTCGCACAACCCGATCGCAAGGCTGACCGAATAGGAGTATTCGTTCACCTTCGGCTTCGGAGTCCCCTTCCCCGTCCTGCGGCGGCGCACGGTCTCGACGAACTCGGTCGCCCAGATCACCTGTCCAGCGACCCGCATCCTTCCCCAGATCCGCCCGATCGGAGCCCCTTCCCCTGCGCCGGTCAACCGCAGCCGCTCGATTCGCCCCACATCGACCGGTTCCGACCCGACCCCCAGCACGCGCTGGTCTATTGCGCGACCGAGGGTCGCGCCGATCGCCCGTCCGATCACTGCCCCGGACAGTCCCAGGACGGATCCGCCGAAACCGGCGCCAACCGCGGCACCGGCGGCGGAAAGAAGCAGCGTCGCCATTCATCTGGCTCCTTCTGGAAAGCAGAAACGCGCCACGATGCGGCGCTGCCACGGCATGGAAAGCGAACTTTCGATCACGCCGTGACCCGTGTAGGAATGAATGAACTTCGGATGCGCTCCGACAGCGGATTGCACGCCCAGATGCTTGGCGATGCTCCCCTCCCGCATGCGGAACAGCAGAACGTCGCCCTCCGCGGCGTCTGGAAGATCCTTGGCCCGCAGCCACCTGCTTGCAGCTGCCAGCAAGACCTCGCGGTGATCCGGCTCGGCCCAATCCTCGGTATAGGGGGGAACCGGTTCGGGCTCTGCGCCGTAGAGTCTTCGCCAGATCCCCCGAAGCAGGCCAAGGCAATCGGTGCCGGCGCCCCGGACGCTTGCCTGGTGCTGATAGGGCGTTCCCATCCAGAGCCGGGCCTCGGCCAGAACAGCCTGCGCGACGGTCATACGCTGCCCCCTCCGACACTTCGGGTCGCGCCCCTGGCCCGTTCGGGAACTGGATAGGAGGCAAGCCAATCTTCGCCGGGAATATGCGGAAAGCCACGGAAATTCAGGAAGTTGGAGAACTTGAGGCGGCAGGTCGCGGGCCGCTTGTCACAGCCGGCGCGCAAGGTGACCATGTCCCCGGCGATGACTTCGGCAGCAATCGACTGCCAGAGATCGATCCTGCGCCCGAGACTGTCCTGCCGGTCGTTCTTGACAACACCGATCAGGCCGGCAGCCGCACCTGAACGGACCTCGAACCGTCCGCCCTCGAACCAGTGATCGTCGAAGGCGGTGACGCCCGAAAGCACAAAACCGATGCCGTCCAGCACGGCGTCCACGGTCGCGCTGACGGTGAACCCGGGCTGGTCCAGGTCGAAACGGCAGCGGCTGTCGCCCAGCACGGCAGAGCAGAGCGGCGTGTAGGCCATGCCATGCGGCCGGTTCAGCCGTTCGCTCAGACCGCGCAGCTCGGCCTTGAAGGCACCGCCAGACCGGGTGACCTCACCGAGATAGCCGCGGAACTGCTCGATGAAATCATCCGGTTTCTGCCAGTTGACCAGATAGGCGCGAACCTCTGCCCCGTCGTAGCGACCCGCCAGCAGATCCGCTTCCGAGATCGAGGCGGCATTGAGCGCTCCGAAGGCTTCGGTGTTGTCGACCGAAAGGCCGGTGGTCTGTTGCAGCACCCGGGCCGTTATCCCGGTATCGGCGCGGCACAACACGCCATCGACCTCGATTTCGCGGTCGTGGTCGGTGAACCCGAGAATGGTGCCGTCGCGGCGACGGAGGGTCCAGGCGCGGCAGACGGTCGTCGTGCCGCCGGCCAGATGGTCCAGCAGGGCTTCCCGCGTCATAGCCGGATCTCCACCACGGGAACGGTCGGCACATCGCCTGCCTGGAACGAGGCAACCGAGGTCTGGATCGAATCGGTGTCGAAACGAACGGGCACGTCGAATTCAAACCCTGCGGTGATCCGGGTGCCGAGGTCTGGCGGAAGCGCAAAGGTGATTTCGCCGGTTGCAGAATTCACCGAAAACTCGAGCCCCTCGATCTTCTGATCGCCCTCGATTGCGACCAGAACGGTCCCTTCGACGGGTTTCAGGATCGGTCGCGTATAGCTTTGCAGGCCCGAAACATAGGTCTTGGACAACCGGAAGACCGTCGTGGCACCATCGCCGATCCCGACAAGCTGGTCGTCCGGCGCCGGCGTCGAAAGCGGGGCGCAAGACTTGTAATCGGACCAATCCTTCCAGCGGAACCCGTGCAATTGCCCGGCCCGCCCCTCGAAGAAGGCAATCAGGGTCTCGACATCGTTCAGCGACCGCAGCCCGACCCCTGCATCGTAGCGGCGGCGCGAATGCTGCCAGGGCGTATTGCGCTCCTCGAAGCCGTTGGCCAGCGTGACGATCTCGGTGCGGCGCTCCGGCCCCCCGACCGAACCGAAGCTCAGGTTCGCGGGAAAGCGTATTTCGTGAAAGGCCATGTCTCTACCTCACCGGTTCCGTTGTCCGCGCGCCAGCGCCCGGTTTACCTGGGCCGCAAGCTGGGCCTGACTGCGCTGAAAGCCCTGGACGTCAGGCGTCGTGATGTTCATCACGACATTGACCGCCCGTCCGCCGGCGGATTGCACGCCAAGCCGACCATCCGGCCCCCGCGCCAGCGGCATGATCGCCTCCGGACCAGCCTCACCCATCAGGCCCATCCCGCCGCGCATGGGAAACATGGTCGGGGCGCCGACGATGCCGCCCTTGGCAAAGGGCATCACCTTGCCCTGGCTGAAGGCTCCGCCCTTGGCAAAGGGCATCCCCGCCCCCATCAGACCAGCCACGCCCTGCGCGAGAAATCCGCCAAGGGCGCCGGTCACCGGTTTCATCGCGATGGAATACACCGTGTCCACGATCGTGCTGGCGACAGTCTTCAACGCGTCGTTCAGCTTCATCCCGTCGAAGACCAGCCCGTCGAAGGCCTTCCGCAGCCCACCGCTGATCCCGCTCGACAGCGTGTTCACCTCGCGGCCGGTGAAGGTCATCGTCTCCCGCATCCGCGCAAGCTCGCCATCGAATGCCGCCACCATCGACACGGATGACCCCAGTTGCGCCTCAAGCGCCTGGAGCTGCTCCTGCATCGTTCCGAGATCCGCCATCGCGTATGTCCTTCCTCACATCCGGGAATGCGGCGGCCAGTTCCGCCAACCGCGCGCGTGTCAGGGGCGGGACCAGACCTTCCCGCCCCAGCATGATCCGCAACTCCACCGGCGTCAGACGCCAGAAGACCGCTGGCTCCAGCCCCAGCCCGTGCAGTCCGGCCTGCATCAGCCCGCGCCAGTCGATCCTTCGCGCACCGGCGCTCATGGCTCTTCCGGCAGGGCAAAGGCCCGCGCCAGCAACTCCGCCGCCGCCCGAGCCGCCTCGATGGGGCCACCGCCGATCTCGACCCGCAGAAGGTCGGCCGCCGTGCCCTGCCATCCACCGCCCCGCAGACCGGCAACGATCAACGCCAGGACATCGCGCGTGGAAAACCGCCGTTCCTCGAAGCGCTGCACCAGATCCACCAGCGAGCCGGTTTCCAGCGCCGCTTCCAGTTCGGCCAAGGCTCCCAGCGTCAGCTTGGCCAAATGGCGCTGCCCATCGAGGACGATCGCGACCTCGCCTGCCCAGGGGTTCGCCATGTCAAAGCGCCGTGAAGGTCAGGGCGCCGGCCGAGGCCATCGCCATTTCGTAGGCCGCTTCATCGTTGTGGCTGCCCGAATATTCGATCGAGGTGATCTGGAACGGTCCCTCGATCACGCCAAAGCTCGGGATC
>JBKBRG010000003.1:6258-9214 GCA_046292325.1 Tabrizicola sp. | reverse complement strand
TTGAAGAACACCTGCCGCGCGCGTTCGTCGGTCGCCTCGTCCCGGAACACGCCCGAGCCCGAGATGACGGCCGACTTGACACCCGCCCCGGCGAGCAGCTCGCGCCAGCCGCCCTGGCTTTCCAGGCTCGTGACATCCACCGACTCCGTGTTGAAACTGATCCGGGTGGCCCTCAGGCCGGCGATGGTGACGAACTGGCCGTCCCCCGTCTGGTCGATCTTGATCAGCAGATCCTTGCCGCTTTGCACAGCCATGTTCGCTCTCCGTCCTGCGATGTTGCGTGGCGCCATGCGCCTCCCCTCCCCCCGGTGGGGAGGGGCTGGGGGTGGGGGCGCCGGACTACAACTGGATCCGCGCCCGGAAGGTCAGATCGATGCGCCGGGTCTCGCCTTCTTCGATCCGGCGCGCCGAGGCGCGCAGGAAGAACAGGTTGACCAGCGCGCCGCGGCTCAGCGTCAGCGGAGCCTCGATCAGTGCATCCGAGATCTCGGCCGCGATGGTCTTGATCGACAGGAATCCGGTGGCATCGGTGATCACGCTGATGACCAGCTGATGCTCGGCACCCTGACCCGACCTGTCGGACAAGTCGCGAACCTCCTCCGGACCGATCAGCACGAAGGTCCCGGTCACGTTGGGGGGAACGGCATCATGGATCGCCACGCCCGCCAGCGCCGGCCAGCCCGACAGCCGCTGAAACACGGCCGTCTGCAATGCGGGGGCTGCTCCATAGCTCATTTCGGCACCTCCTCCCGGGCGAAACAGGTCAGATAGCGGCCGAACTGGTCCCGCTCGGTCACCGCCTGGATCAGGAACAGCCGGGTTCCCTCACGAAAGCGCTGCCCGGCCTTCGGGCGCGACGGGGACCCTGCCGGGGTCGCCCGCACCGTGATGCGGTAGGGCACCGCCGAAAGCATCCGTTCCTCGCCCAGCGTGTCGCTTCCGGAACCGGGCAGCACCTCGGCCCAAAGCGTGCCCAGGACCGTCCAGGCTTCGGTGAAGCCGCCCGCACCGTCCGGGGTCCTGACGACGCCCTCCAGCACCATAGCGCGGTTCAGATGGGGGGCGTTCATGTCCGGCCCCCGCCGAGGATCCGCACCGTCCGCCAGCGCTCGATCAGCGTCACCACGCCGAAGGGCAATCCGGCAGTCTGGGCGCCATCGTCATGGCGATGCTCGTAGTATTCGCCGGCCAGAAGCAGCACCGCCTGCCGCAGATCCACCGGAATGTCGGTCCAGGCAGGGCCGAACCCTGCGTCGAAAGCCACCTTCACCGCACCGTCGGTCGGGATCGACGGCAGCGCCGTCCCTCTCCCCGCCAGCCGGGGCCGGTGCATGTCCTTGACCAGGCGATAGTTCGACGGCGGGACGATGCTCTCCCCTCCCGCCGCATCGACCAATGTCAGGCTCGCGATCCCCGATACCGGAGCGACCGGAAGCGCCTGCTCGGCATCGCGCCAGGCGTCGAGCACCCAAAGGAACCGGCGCTGGAACAGCATCTTGCCGATCCGGCCCTCGATCGCCGCCATCGCGGCGCGAAGGTAGGTCTCGATCAGCCCGTCCTGCATGGCGTCATCGGCAAAGCCCGATCCCATCCGCAGATGGTCCTTCATTTCTTCCACCGGCAGGGCCACGGATGGCACCGGGGTTTCTTCGGTCAACATCATGGGTCAATCTCCGCCCGCGGCCGGGCCCTTCGGGATTGCGAGGCTCGGGGAAGGCCCGGCCCCCGTGACGGGGACCGGGCCGCACCAACACGACACCGCAACCATCAGCAGCTTGAGGGCCGCATAGTCGGTGATGTCGCCGCCCACGCGCTTGTTGGCGTAGAACAGGACGTTCGGCTTGGCCGAGAACGGGTCGCGCAGGATCCGCAGGTCGGGACGCTCGGCGATGGTATAGGCCGCGCGGAAGTCGCCGAAGGCGATCGGATAGGCGTTCGCCGCCACATCCGGCATGTCCTCGGACACCAGCACCGGATAGCCCATCAGCCGCGAGGGCTCGCCCGCCTGAAGGCCGTCCGACCAGAGGAACCTGCCGTCCGCATCCTTCATCTTGCGCACCGCACCCACGGTCTTCGAGTTCATCACGAAGGTGCCGTTGGCCCGGTAATCCGCCCCCAGCGCATAGACCAGCTCGACGATGCAATCCGCCGGGTTCGTTGCGGCGAAGTCAGACGCCGCGCCGGTCGGGACATAGCCGATGTTGCCCCAGGTCCAGGTCGCATTCGCCACCTTGGCGGGCAGAAGGATGCCCTTCGGCTTGTCCACGCCATCGCCGTTGATGAAGGCCGCCGCCTCGGCGCGGGTGAAGCGGGTGGCAATCTTCTCGGCCAGCCAGCCTTCCACGTCGAAGGCGCTGTCGTCCAGCAGGCGCTGCGAGGCCTTCGGCATCGCCGCCAGCTCGTGCAGCTTGATCGAGATGCGCTCGATGATCGGGGTCGCGGTCTCGGTCGCGGCCGCGGCTTCGGTGGCCCAGCCCGAACCGACCTCGGAACGGTCCACGATCACGTCGAACGACGTGGCCTCGACCTGCACGACATTGGCGATCGAACGCAGCGACGAGGTGGACAAGAGCATCGACTGGATGCGCTCGGCCGTCTGCGGATCGACCAGGTAGCCACCGTCGGCGGCAACGGCGGTCGACATCGCCTTGCCTTCCAGCGTCAGGCCGCGCAGGCCGTCATCGTCGCCGGTCCGCAGATAGGCGTTGAACGCCTTCTGATGCGGGGCTTCCACCTCCGCGCGGACCGAAAGCGCCGGGCGGCCATAGGACATCGTCTTTGCGTTCAGCATGGTCAGTCGCTCTTCCTGATGTTTCAGCTTGGATTTCACTTCGTCCTGAAAGCGATTGAACTCAGTCAGGAACCCGGTCATGGCCGCCTTCGCCTCGGCAGCCGGAGTCTGGGCAGAGGGCATGGCTTCCCCGGCCCGAGCCTTCGTCTCGGTCATCGTCGTGTA
>JBKBRG010000003.1:0-6248 GCA_046292325.1 Tabrizicola sp. | reverse complement strand
GTTTCAAGCAGTCGGAACGCGGACACGCCGCGCCTCCCCTCCCCCTGGTGGGGAGGGGATGGGGGTGGGGGGCTAGCGCTCCGATAGCGCCCGGCGTGCCTCCTCGAAGACCGCCGCCATGTCGCGCCAGTCGTCGTCCAGGGCCTCTGCCTTGGCCGCAACCCGCGCCTCGGGAAGCATCGGGAAGGTCACCAGCGACACCTCCCAAAGCTCCAGCTCCGACAACAGGCGCCTGCCCTTGCCGTCGCGTTCCGCCTTGACCGTGCGGTAGCCGATGGACAGACCGTCGATCGCCCCCGCCTGGACCAGCGCCGCCACTTCGCGGCCCCTCTCCACCTCGGTCAGGATGCGCCCCTTGACCCACAGGCCGGTCGCATCCTCGCGCACCTCGTCCCAGACGCCGATGGGCTGGCCGGGGTCATGTTGCCACAGCATCTTGACCCGGCCGCCCCTTGCCGCAAGCCGCCTCAGGCTCGCCGCATAGGCGCCCTTCTGCACGATGTCGCCGCCCTGGTCGGTCTTGCCGAACAGCGAGGCATAGCCCTCGACCACATGGCCCTCCGTCACCACCAGACCTGCCTCGGCCTGCTGGAACTTGCGCTCCGGTGCTCCGTGATCACCCATGTCTTCACCTCATCGCTGCCCTGATGACCGTCTCGGCCATCTGCGCCAACAGGAACGCCGCCACACCGTAGACGCCGACCCAGATCCGTTTCTCCAGCCGCTCCAGCGACGCCTCGATCAGCCCCAGCCGATATTCGAGGCCCGCCCAGCGTTCGTTCGCCACGCGCTCGTTCGCCTCGATCCGCGCCGCGGCCACATCGAAGCTGTCGTAGACGAAGCGCGAGCCACCCTCGCCCCGCCGCGCCGTCATTCCACCTCCGCCAGCTTCGGCAGACCCAAAAGCATCCGCTTCTCTGCCACCGTCAGGAAATCCGCCGCCGCAACCCGCGCCCATTGCTGGTCGCGCTCGCTGGCCAGCGCCGGCACCTGATCGAGGTCGGGCTTCAACTCCACCGCCTCTCCGGCGAACCCCGACAGCCAGTGCGCCAGGTCCGCCAGCACCTTCGTCGCCAGGGGCAGCACCGTCAGCCGGTAGAAGGCCCGGTTGGCCTCCTGATAGTTGGAGTAGGTGGCGTCGCCGGGGATCCCCAGCAGCATCGGCGGGACCCCGAAGGCAATCGCGATCTCGCGCGCTGCGGCTTCCTTGGTCTTCTGGAATTCCATGTCACTGGGGCTGAACCCCATCGGCTTCCAGTCCAGGCCCCCCTCCAGCAGCATCGGCCGCCCGGCGTTGCGGGCCCCCTGGTGGTGCGCCTCCATCTCCGACACCAGCCGGTCGTACTGGTCCTGCGACAGGCTCGCGGCGCCGTCGGCGCCCTTGTAGACGATGGCCCCCGAGGGCCGCGCCGCATTGTCGAGCAGCGCCTTGGACCAGCTCGACGCGCTGTTGTGCACGTCCACCGCCACCGCCGCCGCCTGCATCGGCGAGAACCCGTAGTGATCATCCTGCGGATGGAATGTCCTGAGGTGGCAGATCGGGCTCATCCCGCCCGTCACGTCATAGCGATGGGTTCGACCGCTGACCGTGTAGTCATAGGCAACCGGCCAGCCGTCTGCCCCCGGCACCAGGCTCATCCGGTCCGAGCGCAGCACATGCAGCTCGCCCGGAACCGAGGCCACTCCCGGAACCGCCTCGACATAGGCGTTGCCGGACAGGAGCAGATAGCCATAGACCGCCTCCAGGAATTCCGCCCGGCCTTGCGCCGCGTTGGGACGCGAGATCAGATCCAGCACCGGATGCGCCTCGAACCGCTGCTCCACCGTCTGGCAGACCAGGGGCAGCGCCGCCGCCGCCTCGGCGATCAGCCGCACCACGCGGAACCCCACCGGGTTCCCCTGAAACCCCGTCCGGGTCAGGCTTGCCGTGTCCCGCGGGCTCCAGGCCACGCGACCCGCGTTGCCCCAGGCGATCACCCGACCCACGGCCGAGGCCTTGCGTTCCGGAACCGCCTGCACCGGCGCCTTCCGCAGAAAATCGAACACCATCTCGCGCTCCTTCATGCCTCGGGCAGCACCCGACCGTCCGGGCTGCCTGATGCGCCCGGCCATATGACCCGCCAATTCCGTAGATCCGCTAAAGCGACCGAACGCTGGGGCGGCCGCCATGCAACGGGGCCAGCATCAGGTCGGTCAGCGCCCAGACCAGCGCATCCAGCCGGTCCGGCGACCCCGACCCCTGCCAGCCCGCCGCCGTCATCCTGCCCATCTGCTCTTCCAGCGCGCCAAGCCCCCGGACATGGCGAACCCGCCCCTGCTCATAGAGCGCGGCCACCGGCTCGGCCCGCAGCATCTTCGACCGCGTGGCGTGAACTGCCCGGAAGGGCACCAGCGGGTCGATCATCCTGACCAGCCGCTCCACCAGATCACCGCCCTGGTTCACCTCGGCCACCAGCCGGTCCGCGCCGTGCCGCTCCATCGCCGCAAGCGCCGCCCTTGCCCAGCCCTCGGGCGTGGCCCCCTTCACCGACGCATCCTCAAGCACCACCGCGCGCCAATCCTTCGGATCCCCGCGCGTGTCCGCGCCGACCACCACGATCCCGCATTCGTCGCTCGACTTCATGCTGGTGACCGGAGGATCCACCGCCACCACGATCCGGTTGACCTGCGGCACCTCGTCCACCCGCGCCGCCTCCAGCATCGCGGCCGTCCACAGGGCCCCTTCGGCCTCTTCCAGAAGTTCGCCCATCAACTCCTGACGCCCGAACCGGGTGCCGCCGTAGCGCGCCTGCACCTCGGCCAGGAAGCTTTCCGCCAGATAGGCCCGGTTCGCCTCGGTCGGCGCATGGGTGACGACCGTCGAAGGGTTCTTCAGGATCGCCTTCAGCACCCCCACATTGCGCGGAGTGGTCGTGACCACCTGCTGCGGGTTCTGTCCCAGCCGCAGCGCGAACTGCAACTGGTCCCAGGCCTCCGCCCCCTTCTTCCACTTGGCCAGCTCGTCCGCCCAGGCCGCATCGAACTGCGGCCCCCGCATCGCCTCGGGCTCATGCGCCGAGAAGACCTGCGCCATCGCCCCGTTCGCCCACAGAAGCTGGTTCTTCGACGCCAGCCATTCCGGCTTCCGGTCGGGCGGAGAACAGGCCACGATCCCGCTTTCCCCCAGCACCATCACGTCGCGCACCTGATCGACCGTTTCGCCCACCAGCGCGATCCGCCTGCACCTGCCCGGATCCGAAGGTCCCGCGCCTTCCACCTGCGCCCGCACCCATTCCGCCCCGGCCCGCGTCTTGCCCGCACCGCGCCCGCCCATGATGACCCAGGTCTTCCAGGCCCCGCGCGGCGGCAACTGATGCGGCAGCGCCCAGAACTCGAACACCCAGGGCAAGGCCAGCAATGCATTCCGGCTGAGCCCTGAAAGAAACTCATCCACCTCCTCCGGCGCCGCGGAGGCAAGCCAGGCGGCGCCCGATCTCAGCTCGGGCCTCGTCAAGATCGAGCGCCCCTCCGGCACCGACATGGCCGGCGATCTGCTTGCGGAGTTGGTCAACTTTTCCCCTTTCCTGCAACACCGCCAGCGCCGTCGCGCGAAGATCGCGGATCGCCGCCTGTGCTGCCTTAACCTCGTTGAATTCGCCGGCACGGATCGCTTCGATGGTGCGCTCCAGCTCCATCAACGCCATGCCGTAAAGCCGTTCCGCGCTCCCCAGAACCTCTTCTGGCGTGGGCCCGTCCCCCGTGAACCGCACTGTCATCTAGTTCCGACACCCCTCATGCTGCCCCCGCACGAGAGAAATGGAAAAGCGGCCTGCGGGGAGGCACCCCGGGCCGCTTCGACACTTCTTCAAGCATGCCACGATGACTACATCAGACCGCGCGCAGAGTCAAGATAAAACACAATGCGATCAATGACTTGGCGTGCGCAGGATTCACGGCCCGTTAACCGTCACTCGCCCTGGACCCCGCCTTCCCCGGTGCCCCCCTGCTCCGCCTCGATCTTGCGCCAGGCAGCCACGTTCCGGTTGTGTTCCTCAAGCGTCGCGGCGAAGGCATGCCCCCCCGAACCGTCGGCCACGAAGAACAGATAGTCCGTATCATCGGGGTTCATCGCAGCCTTGATCGACTCGATCCCCGGGTTCGCGATCGGGGTCGGGGGCAAGCCGTCGATGACATAGGTGTTGTAGGGCGTCTCGCGCCGCAACTCGCTCTGCCGCAGGCCCCGACCCAGCACGCCCTCGCCCTTGGTGATGCCGTAGATCACCGTGGGGTCGGTCTGCAACCGCATCCCCTGCCGCAGGCGGTTGACGAAGACACTGGCCACCCTGCCACGCTCCTCGGCGACACTGGTCTCCTTTTCGATGATCGAGGCCATGATCAGCGCCTCTTCCGGCGTGTCATAGGGCAGGTCCGGGGCCCGCGCTTGCCAGGCTTCCGCCAGGATCGCCTCCTGCCTCGCGGTCATGGCGGCGATCAGCGCCGCGCGTTGCGTGCCCCGCTCGACCTCATAGCCGCCGGGCGCGAGGCTGCCTTCCGGGGGCACGGTCTCCAGCGCGCCCTGCAGGAAATCCGCCTTCTTCAGCGCGTCCACGATCTGCCAGCTGGTCACGCCCTCGGCCACGGTGACGCGGAAGACCAGCGCCGGGTCGTCGGCGACTTCCAGATACTCGGGCGGCAAGGGCGTGGCGCCGGCATCGAACCGGACCACCTCGGAATAGGCGTTGGTCGCAAGGTCCAGCTCGAACAGGACCACATCCGCCTTCGTGATCCCGATCCGGAAGTTCAGATCGCGCCCGCAGGTCGACCTGCCCGTCGCCGTGATCGCCTCCAGAACCTGCGACATGCTCGCACCGGCCGGCACGGTGTAGCTGCCGAACTTCAGGTCATCGGCCCGGTCGGCATATTCGGCACCGATCCGGAAGATCCTCGCATCGGTGATCGCGCCGCGCTGCTCCAGCGTCCTGCTGACCGACGATAGCGAGGCGCCACGCTCCACCTCCAGGCAGATGGGCTGTTGCAGGGGCCCGGCTGCGAAGAACTCGTTGCGGCCCCAGGCGACCAGGGCGGCCACCGCGATCAGGATCACGATGAACAGCGTCAGCGCGTTCGAGGCGATGGACCGCCACATCCCTAGCGCACCTTGCCAAGCACAAGACTGGCGTTCGTCCCGCCGAAGCCGAAGCTGTTCGACAGGGCCACGTCGATCCTGCGCTTCACCGCCTTGTTCGGGGCCAGGTCAATCCGTGGCGTCACGGCCGGATTGTCCAGGTTGATCGTCGGCGGAGCGATCTGGTCGCGGATCGCCAGCACGCAGAAGATCGCCTCCACCGCCCCGGCCGCCCCCAGAAGGTGCCCGATCGACGACTTGGTCGAGGACATGGTGGCCTTCGAGGCGTGGTCACCGAGGAGCCGCTCCACCGCGGCAAGCTCGATGGTGTCTGCCATGGTCGAGGTTCCGTGGGCGTTGATGTAGTCCACCTCCGAAGCCTGCAATCCGGCCCGCTTCAGCGCGGCCGCCATCGACCGGAATCCGCCGTCCCCGTCCTCGGACGGCGCGGTGATATGGTAGGCGTCGCCGGACAGGCCGTAGCCCAGCACCTCGCAATAGATCTTTGCGCCGCGGGCCTTGGCGTGTTCGTATTCCTCGAGGACCACGATCCCCGCGCCTTCCCCCATCACGAAGCCGTCACGGTCGGCGTCATAGGGGCGGCTGGCCTTCTGCGGTTCATCGGCGCGCTTGGTCGAAAGGGCCTTGCAGGCGTTGAACCCGGCGATGCCGATCTCGCTGATCGGGCTCTCCGTCCCGCCCGCGATCATCACGTCGGCATCGCCCCACTGGATCAGCCGCGCCGCGTCGCCGATCGCATGCGCCCCGGTCGAACAGGCCGTGACGACCGCATGGTTCGGGCCCTTGAAGCCGAAGCGGATCGAGACCTGCCCCGAGACCAGGTTGATCAGCGCGCCGGGGATGAAGAACGGCGAGACCCGTTTGGGCCCCTTCTCCTTGATCAGCACCGCCGTCTCGGCGATCGAGTTCAGCCCGCCGATGCCGGACCCGATCATCACCCCGGTCCGCAGCTTCTCCTCCTCGGACGGGTTCTCCCACCCGGCATCGCGGACGGCCTGCACGGCGGCGGCCATCCCGTATTTGATGAAGTCATCGACCTTGCGCTGCTCTTTCGGCTCCATCCAGTCGTCGGGGTTGAAGGTCCCGTCCGAGCCATCCCCCATCGGGATCTCGCAGGCATACT
>JBKBRG010000002.1:0-27803 GCA_046292325.1 Tabrizicola sp. | reverse complement strand
GGTCGCCGACATCCTGCGCGGGGTTCTCGACGGTCATGTGGTGCTGGACCGCAGGATTGCCGAGCGCGGTCGGTTTCCGGCGATCGATCTGCTCCGCTCGGTGTCCCGCTCGCTGCCCGACGCCGCCACGGACGAGGAGAACGCGCTGATCGCCGAGGCGCGCAGACTGCTTGGCGCCTATGACCGGGCCGAGATGATGATCCAGGCCGGGCTTTACGCCGCAGGCTCGGACGCCCTGATCGACCGTGCGATCAGGGTCTGGCCTGCGCTGGATGGCTTCCTGTCCGAAGCGTCTCCGCAATCGGGCATCGCCGGCAGCTTCGAGCGGCTGCGACAATGCCTTGCGGCATGAAGGAAGGACGCGGCGGCTCTTGGGTCAGGACCAGGCCGCCGTCCCAGCCCACCAGCTCGCGCGCCTTGCGGCTGTCGTTGAGCGATCGGGCAATCGTGCCGCCGGGCCATGCCACGACAAGATCGGCAGGGATGGCCGCCAACGGCACGAGGACGCCCGGCACCAGAAGCTGAAGGGTAACGTTGCCCGCACCCGCCGTGCCCGGGTCAGGTGCGACGAAGGGCGGCAGGAAAAGCGCGAAGAACCGCACGGTCCCGGGACCCAGAAGTTCGCCCCGGACACCTGCCACATCATGCCAGCCAGCGACTGCCGCGCGACCGTCGACACCGCAAGCTCTTGCCGGGCGCTGGCGCAAGGGTAATCCTCCGCCCTTTGACGGGGTGGGGCAGCAGAACGCACGCGGCCATTTCCCAGACCTTCCCGAAGCGGGTCGGCCTGCATGCTCAGGTCGGTGACCATGCACTTGAGCCGTCTGTTCCCTTCCCCGAGGCCATTCGGCCGGCTCAACATGGACCTATCCGTGCCGCCGGACTTCGCCACCATCTGGGGAACGTCGCGCCGCTGATCCCATGCTCAGGGCACGGCTCGGACACGGGCATCCCGCCCTCCGCCTGGTGCTACAGGCCCATGCTCCGGGATGACGTGAAACGTTTCTTCCTCATCGGAACCTCCTCGTCCATCTTGCCGGAAGGGGTCTGCCCTCGCATGCCCTTGACCACGGGGCGGACTACCCTTCGTGCTACAGTTTGCCCACGAACTCGAACGAGAAACGTCGCTCTGCGCCCGGGGGCGGTGGCGGGAAGGGTGCGGCGCGGCGGATATGGTCTGCGGCGACCTGATCAAGTTCTGCCGAACCCGAGCTGCGCAGGACCCTGACCGAGGCCAGCCCGCCACTGTCCGAGATGGAGAAGCCGACGACAACGGTGCCGCCTGCGGGCGCCTTTGCCTTTTTCGTCTTGCGGATCTTCTTGAGGACGCTGGCGCCATAGTTCGCGGCGGCCCTCTTGCCGTTTCCGGCCGAGGCGGCGGCGGTCTTCTTCTTTGGCGCCGCAGACGCGGCGGCATGGGATGCGGCCTCTTTCACGGTGGCCTTTGCGGTGGTCTTCTTGATCCTTTCGTTCCTGGCAGGCTTGTCGGCGGGCTTGCCCACCTTGGCCTTCTCGGCAGGTTTCACCTTTGGCGCGGGCTCGGGTGCGGGCTTTGCTTCTTTTTCCGGCCTGGCCTCGGCCAGCTCGGCGGGATTTGGTGCAGGGGGAACGGACATGTCCATTCCCGGCAGGCTGTCGGCCGTTGCCGTTTCGGGTGGCGCAATCCCCTCGGGCTGCGGAACGGGAGAAACCTCGGCAGCGGGCGGAACGGGTTGCAGATCAGTTTCAGTCGCCGGGTCGGGCTGGTCTGAGAGCAGGGCGGGCGTGTCGGGCTCGGGCACCGGCGCGGGCTCGGACAGGGCGGTCAAGGCTGGCAGGGCGGGGATCAGCAGCACCGATACGGGTTCTTCGCCCAGGGATTCACCGGACGGGGCCGCAGACATCGCCAGCGCTGTCAAGCCGGAAAGGACCAGCGCCACCGCCGCAGCCGACAGGATCCAGCCCGCGACAGCGCCCCGACGCGGCGACAAGGACAGGAAGGGGCAGGCCGGTTGCGGGATCACGGGTTGCCCACTCCCCCGCCGTCAAGACCCACGAGGGCAATCTTCAGATACCCTCCGTCGCGCAGAAGATCGAGCAAGGCCATCAGTTTGCCGTAGGCAATGGCCCGGTCGGCGCGCAGGTAGATGGGTGTGTCGCGCTTGCCGTTGGTGGCGGCATCCAGCTCTGGAACCAGCGATTCAGACGAGATCACGGTTTCGCCCAGCCGCAACTGCCCGTCGTAGGCAAGCGTCAGCCACAGCGGTTCTTCGGGGCGGTCGGCGGGCGGGGCAGAGCTGGCCGGCAGGTTGACGGCCACGTCAACGGTCGAAATCGGGGCCGCGATCATGAAGACGATCAGCAGCACCAGCATCACGTCGATGAACGGCGTGACGTTGATCTCGGCGATCTCGTCCTCGGTGTCGTCGGTCAGAGAGGTGCGAAAGGCCATGGCGTCACGCCCGCTGCGGCGCTTGCGCGGCCAGCCGGTCCAGCGCGCGGCTTTGCAGCACCTCCAGCGCGGTTGCCAGATCGCCAAGGCGGCGGCGATGGCTGGCGATGCGGCGGGAGAACAGGTTGTAGAACAGCACGGCCGGAATGGCTGCGGCAAGGCCGATGGCCGTGGCCAGCAACGCCTCGGCGATGCCGGGGGCGACGACGGCAAGGTTCGTCGTGCGCGTCTCGGCGATGGCAAGAAAACTGTTCATGATGCCGAAGACCGTTCCGAACAAGCCGACGAAGGGCGCAATCGCCCCGATCGACGCCAGAACCCCGGTCCCGGATCGCAACGACTGCACCGCTGCGGCCTCGATCCGGTCCAGGCTGGCGCGGGTGCGGGGTCCCGTGCCAGGGATCAGCGCGGGGTCCGTCTTGGCCAGGTTCAACTCGGACAGCGTGGCCCGCAGCATCGCGTCGGCCGGGCCGCGCCGGCTGGCAATGTCCGAGGCGTCGGGCAATTCGGTTGACCCGGCCACAAGCGTCAGGGCGAATGACAGGCGGCGGTTGGCAAGGGCAAGTTCCACCAGCTTGTGGACAAGAATGGTCAGCGCCGCAAAGGCCGATGCCGCCAGAACCGCCATCACCCCCTGCACCACCGGATGCGCGACGAGGACGAGGTGAGCAAGGTCGGTCGGCGCAGGCGCTGCCTCTGCCGTCGAGGGCAGCGGCAGCGCCGCCTCTGCCGGCAGCGCAAGGGGTTCCGTCGCAACGGGGGCTTCCGGGGTCACCGGCAGTGCCGGAGCCTCGGAGCTGACGGCCGGCCGCGAGACCTCCTGCGCCGCGGCCGCAACCGGCATCATGGCAAGCACCAGCAGAAGGGCAGCACGGATCACCATGTCAGGCCTTTGCTGATCGACAGTTTGGCATCCAGACCTGCGGCCTGATCCAGCGAGAGGTTGTTGCGATAGCTGGCGTCAAAGACGTTTGACACCGTCAGGTTCACGTTCAGCCCCGCCAGCGCACCGTCGTCCGGCGACCAGGTGACAAACAGGTCATGCGTGTCGTAGGCCTCGCCCGAGGTGGTGGCCGATGATGTGGTGATCGCGTCGAAATAGTAACCGGTCCAGCCGATGATCAGGTTCTGATCTGGCAGCTTGGCCCCCAGCGTCAGCGCCACGTTTTCCGCCGGCGTATCGGCCAGCGTCAGCCCGGTGGACTTGTCCTTCGACTTCACATGGCTCCACGCCAGGCTGCCGAACCAGCGTTCGGCATCATAGGCCGCCTCCAGTTCCGCACCCCAGATCTCGGCATCGCGGATGTTGACGAAATAGGGCGTGACCGGGGCAGAGTCGCGGGCGATCAGATCGGTAAGATCATTGTGGAAGCCGGTGAATTTCACCTGCAGGCGATCGCCGTCAGACCACAGGTTTTCCCGCTGGAAAGTCAGCCCGAGTTCAACCGAGGTTGCCTTTTCCTTGTCCAGCGCAAGGCTGGGCGGCTCATCCGCGTCATAGCTGTAGAGCTCGTCCAGGGTTGGCATGCGTTCGGTGTTGGCCACCGATCCGAACAGGCCGAGACTGTCATTGATCTTGTAGAGCACGGCCAGTTTCGGCGAAACGGCGGTGTCTTCGGTGGCCGTCGCCCCTGCGGCAATCGCGGCGGCCGAAGGTGTGCGGTCGCCGAAATCGACCCGAAGGCCGGGGATGATGGTCAGACGTTCGTTCCAGGTGAACTCGCCCTGCGCGTAAAGACCGATCTTGCGGTCGGTGCCCTCGGGGTGGAACCCCAGCGCGCCCAGGGACGAGGTGGCGGTGCGTTCCTGCTCGGACAGCTGCACCCCGAAGGTCAGGTAATTCTCCCAATCGCCGCCGGACAGATCGGCGGTGTTCTCGATCTTCAACGCGGTGGTGGCATAGCCGAAGTCGCTGTCGCACAACACCTGGAACGTGCCGGGCGAACACAGCGCCCCCAGCGAGAAATTGCGCTTCTCGGCGGTGGTATCGGTGTAGGAAAGCTGCACGGTCAGGTCCAGCAGGTCGCTGGCGCTGAAGCCATGGTTGTAGGTCAGCGTGACCGTGTCGTCGATCGTGTGCACATCGGCAGTGCCGAAACTGGGAACGGCCGCGCCGCCGGTCTGCGCCACGGCGGTATCGTTCAGATCGGTATCGGTGCGGGCGAAGGACAGCGTCAGGCTTTGGTCGTCGTCATTGCCAAGCGCCCATTTGCCCTTCAGCAGCAGTGACGCGGACTCATGCGCTGTGCCCGGCAAGTCGATGCCGTTGCCATCCTGCTTTTCGTCGCCGGTCGAGGTGTTCAGCGCCGCCAGAAACTCGGCGTTGCCCGCGCGGCGTGCGTAGACCACGCCCAGCCCTGCGCTGTCGCCATTGCTGGCGTATGACCCCTTGAACCGCAGGGCAGTGGTTTCGCCTTCGCCAAGGAAATCGCTGGCGTCCTTGGTGGTAAAGGCGACAACCCCCCCGATGGCACCCGAGCCATACAGCGTGCTGGAGGCCGGGCCGCGCAGCACCTCGACGCGCTTGAACAGCTCGAAATCGCCAAAGAAGCTGCCCATGCGGTATTGTTCAAAGAACTTGGGGGCGCCGTCTACGGTTACCTTGATCCGTTCTTCCGAGGCAGTCTGTTCGGTGTTGCCTATCCCGCGGATGTTGAAGGCTTGCCCCAGCGCCCGCGCCGAAGCCCCTGCCGCCTGAACCCCCGGCACAGTCTTGAACAGATCGCCCAGCGTTGCAGGTTGGGCGCGGTCAAGGTCTTCCTGTTCCAGCACGGACACGGCCTGTGGCGTGTCGATGGCAACCTTGGCGGTGCCGGTGCCCAGAATGATCCGGCCCAGCATCGTGAAGAAGCCGTCTTCCTGCGCGGCGACGGGGCCTGCAAGTGCGACAAGCGCGGTGGAAAGCAAAAGGCTTTTGCGGGCCCGGCGGCAGATGGTCATGGCATTCCCTTCGGATGGTCTGCGGAAGGGCTGGCCTGGCCATCTTGGCTCATGCTGGCGGTCAAGAGATTCTGACTTGAACTGTCAGGAAATGGCTTCTAGAAATGCCTAGTGTAATTGTCAAGTATTCGAGACTTGACCCGCCAGCGCCCCAGCCATCCGCCAGATGCGCCTGCTCGACATTTGGAAAGGACCATGGGCATGACCTTCAGCCCCGAACAGATTCGCGCCCTGCGCGCTGAAAATCCCAAGGCGCGCGCGCGCGACTTCGCCGACGCGCATGGCATCACCGAGGCCCAGCTGGTTGCGGCCTTCGTGGGTCGGACGGCAACCGCCATCGCCGCGCATCCCGATGGGCTGGTGGGCGGGCTGAAGGCACTGGGCGACGTGCTGGCCCTGACCCGCAACGCGTCTTGCGTGATCGAACGGCGTGGGGTCTATTCCGATTACCGCACCGGTCCGCATTCCGCGATGGTTCTGGACCCGGAAATCGACCTGCGCATTTTCCCCGGCCATTGGGTGCATGCCTTTGCCGTGGCCGAACCGGCCGAAGATGGCAGCCTGAGACGCAGCCTGCAGGTGTTCGATGCCGCGGGCGATGCGGTGCACAAGGTGCATCTGAAGCCCGAAAGCGATGCAGAGGCCTATGACGCGCTTGTCGCCGCGCTGCGCCTGCCGGAACAGTCCGACACCCTGTCACCGGAACCGCGCAAGCCGGTCGAGGCGGCAAGGTCCGACCCCGCGCGCGCCGATGCCCTGCGCGCCGACTGGGACCGGATGACCGACACGCATCAGTTCCTGCGCCTGGTCAAGTCACACAAGATGAACCGTCTGGGTGCCTATCATACCGTCGGTGCACCGCACGCGCGGCGGCTTGCGCCCGATGCCGTCACCCTGACATTGAAACGTGCCGCCGAGGACCGCATTCCGCTGATGATCTTTGTCGGCAACATGGGCTGCATCCAGATTCACGGCGGTCCTGTTGAAAGGATCGTGCCGATGGGCCCCTGGATCAACGTGATGGACCCGCGCTTCAACCTGCATCTTCGCACCGACAGGATCGCCGAATGCTGGCTGGTGAACAAACCCACCCGCACCGGGGCCGCCATCAGCGTCGAGGCATTTGATGCGCGGGGCGAGGTGATCCTGCAGATCTTCGGCTACCGCAAGGACGCCGCGCCCGAGGCGTGGAACGCGCTCACACTGACATTGCCGGTTCTGGAAGAGGTGCCGGCATGATCCCGCGCTCTCTGTCCGCGCTGGTTCTGACCCTGCTGGCCGCCCCCGTCTGGGCCGGGGACGGGCAGCGCGTCGTGACCCTTGGCGGCTCGGTGACCGAGATCGCCGTGGCGCTGGGGGCCGGTGACCGGCTGGTGGCGCGCGACTCCACCTCGAACTGGCCTGCAAGCGTGCTGGCCCTGCCCGATGTCGGCTATATCCGCGCGCTGTCGCCCGAAGGGGTGCTGTCCGTCTCGCCGGATCTGATCATCGCCGAAGCCGATGCCGGGCCGGTCGAGGCGGTCGACGTGCTGAAGGCCGCGGGCGTCCCCTTCCTCTTGATCCCTGAGGCCGTATCTGCCGACGCCTTGCCCGCCAAGATCATCGCGGTTGGCGAAGCCCTGGGTCTGCCCGATCAGGCGGCGGCCCTTTCGGCTCAGGTGCAGTCCAGGCTGCAAGACGCCAAAGCCCGCGCAGCCAAGGTTCGCAACAAGAGCCGCGCCCTGTTCATCCTTTCCTTGCAGGGGGGCCGGGTGATGGCCGGCGGCGAAGCCACCGAGGCCGAAGGAATAATCACTCTCGCCGGGGCCGAAAATGCCGGAACCGGATTTCGGGGCTACAAGCAGATGACCGACGAAGCGGTGATCGCCGCCGCGCCGGATGTGATCGTGATGATGGACCGCGAAGGCGATCTGTCGATCCCGGATGCCGACATTCTGGCGCACCCGGCCCTTGCCGAAACGCCGGCGGGCAAGGCCGGCCGGATCATCCGCATGGACGGTATGCTGCTCCTGGGATTTGGCCCGCGCACGCCGGATGCCGCGCGCCAGTTGTTTGACGCCATCTATGCGGGCGGAGACAGGGGATGACAGCGCTGACCATGCTCGCCTCGGGCGACCGGAGCGGTCGGGCCGCGCTGACCTTCCGGCTGCTGGTGCTGTTGCTGATCGCGGTGGCCGTGCTGTCGCTGGGCACCGGGGCCACCGTGCCGTCGCTTGGGCGCTTGCTGGCGGCCGCGGCAGGCGAAGGCCTTGACCCGCTCGATCAGGTGGTGCTGATCGACATCCGCCTGCCCCGGCTGGCCATGGGCGTGCTGATCGGCGCAGGTCTGGCCGTGTCGGGGGCGCTCATGCAAGGCCTGTTCCGCAACCCCCTGGCTGACCCCGGCGTCATCGGTGTGGGGGCCGGGGCCAGTCTTGGCGCGGTCGGTGCAATCGTTCTGGGCGGTCTGCTGCCCGCGGGTCTGGCGAACCTGTTCGGCGCGCATCTCTTGCCGGTGGCCGCCTTCCTTGGCAGTTGGGGGGCAACCTTGCTGCTCTACCGCATTGCCACGCGGGGTGGTCAGACCCAGGTTGCCACCATGCTGCTGGCAGGCATCGCCCTGGGTGCGCTGGCCATGGCGGTGACGGGCATGCTGATCTTCATGGCCGATGACCGGCAACTGCGCGACCTGACCTTCTGGTCGATGGGCTCGCTTGCCGGGGCCAGTTGGGCCAAGGTGCTGGCCATCCTGCCGCTGATCCTGCCGGTCCTGGCCCTGTCACCGCTGCTGGCGCGCGGGCTGAATGCGCTGGCTTTGGGAGAGGCGCAGGCCGGACATCTGGGCATCCGGGTGCAACAGGTGAAGCGGCTGGCCATTCTGGCCGTGGCCGCCGCAACCGGCGCGGCCGTGGCCGTTTCGGGAGGCATCGGCTTTGTCGGCATCGTCGTGCCACACCTCTTGCGGCTTGCCACCGGGCCGGATCACCGTTTCCTGCTGCCGAACGCCGCCCTGCTGGGGGCAAGCCTGCTGTTGGCCGCCGACATGATCGCCCGCACGATCGCCGTCCCGACGGAACTGCCGATCGGCATCATAACTGCCTGTCTGGGTGCACCGGTTTTCCTGTGGATCCTGCTTGGTCGTCGCGGCATCGCGGGGTTCTGACATGCTGACGGTCACAGACCTTTCCGTCACCCTGGGCAAGAGACCTCTGCTGCAAGGCATTTCATTGTCGGCCCAACCCGGCAGCGTGACGGTCATTGTCGGACCCAACGGCGCGGGGAAGACCACACTGCTGCGCGCCATGACCGGAGATCTGCCATATCAGGGCTCCGTTCGGCTGAACGGCAACGAGGTTCGCGACACGGACCCTGCCCTTCTGGCCCGCCATCGGGCGGTGCTGACCCAGTTCACGCAGCTGGCTTTCCCGTTCACGGTGCTGGAAGTGGTTCGGTTGGGTCTGCAAGCCCGTAACGACAGCCTGTCGCTACAGGCCCTGGCCGAAGTGGGACTGTCCGGCCTTGAGGGGCGTGAGATGACCACGCTCTCCGGCGGTGAACAGGCGCGGGTGCATCTGGCGCGCGTGCTGGCGCAAGTCTGGCATCCTGTTGGCCCTGACGCGGCACGCTGGCTGTTTCTGGATGAACCCGTCGCCACATTGGACATCGGACACCAACTTTCGGTCATGCGGCTGGCCCGGCGCTATGCCGACGCCGGCGGTGGCGTGGTAGCAGTGATGCATGATCTGAATCTGTCAGCGATGTTCGCCGACCGAATGGTTCTGGTGCACGCCGGCGCGATCCTGGCGCAAGGGCATCCCGGCGAGGTGATGACCGACGAATTCCTCTCGTGCGCCTATGGTTGCCCCGTGCGCGTTGGACGGGCTCCGCTGACCGGCCCCTGGGTGGTTCCACAGGCGTCGTCCCTGGAACCTGCACTTTCCTGAAAGGAGGAACGGCCCACAGGGAAAGGTTCTGTCGAAAAGGGCTGCCAAGGCTCCAGACGGGTTGATCCTCAATGCTGGAAGATGACCGTGGCCGCTGCGCGAGATCATCGGCCTTGCGGTCGAGCAGCAGGCGAAGCCGGAGGTCGGCGCGGTCGCGGGCGCTGCCCGGGGTGAGAAGGACCCGGCAGGGCGGGCGAAGCGCGACGGGAGTGGGTGACACGCGCCGGGACGGTCGAACTGCGCATCACCGAGTTTCGGAAGGGCAGCTGCTTTCCGCGCGTTCTCGGGTCCCGGCGGATGGCCGAGACTGAGCCCGCGAACGGCGCCGTCCGCGACAGAGGGCGAAAGCTGACGGCGGTCATGCGGGAGGCCCGGTCAGGGTTTCCACCTGCTCGGGGGATGACCTCGCCGAGGCAATGGGCATATCCGGGATGTCCGGAAGCCTGGTGGTCCGGCTCTCCGAAGGCGGGCAATTGACCGCCATCCGCCCCAGACCAATGGCGCGGGACGGCAGGGTGAGGGCCTTCCTGAACCGCCCCTTGCAGGAGACCGACCCTGGCTGTGGATCGACGCCGCCTGCATGAAGGACCGGCGCGGCGGGCGGATCGTCTCGATCAGCGCGAACACCGACGGCAGGCGTGAAGCCCTGGACCTGGAGATCGGCGCTTCCGTGGCCGAGCCCACCCGGACCGGGTTTCTTCGCAAGCGCGGCCTGCGCGGTGTGAAACCGGTCATCGGTGATGCCCATGAGGGCAGCAAGGCCGCCGTCACCGGGGTGCTCGGCGTCACCCGGCAGCGGTGCCGCGTCCACGTCCTGCCCAACCCTTTCGCCCCTGCTGGGCCGATCGGACGGCGGGTCGCGTCTGCCTTCGTCGCCTCCGCCTTCGCCCAGGACACGGCCGAGGCCGCCAGCGCCCAGTTGCGTGCCGTGACCGATCGGATCAGGCCCGGGTGCCGAAGCTGGCCACCATGATGGAGGGTGCCGGACGGGATGTGCCGGCCTGCATGTCCTTCCCCTGGAAGCACCAACCGCGGCTCTACCCGACGAACCGGATCGAGCGGCAGAACGGCGAGATCAAACGCTGCTCCAACGTGCGCGGCATCCCTCCAGGCGATGAAGCCATGGTCCGCCTTGCCGGGGGCGGCGCTGCCGGACCAGGACGATGAATGGGCCGTCCAGAGGGCGTGATACATGACGCTGAAAGGCATCGCTCTGACGGGCGAGGATGCTGCCATCCGCCTGCCCGCCTTGGCCTTCTGTTCAAGCGGGCCCGCGCCGAACATGACCGTGACGATCAGCGCCGGCCGCACCGCTCCGCAAGGCAGCATCGCTGCCTTCAGATGGGCGCGCTGGCCTGCAATTGCGAGGTCATCTTCCAAACGACATTCGCGGATCGGAACGCCCTATCGCCGAAGCAGCGAGAGCGCGGTCGCCGCTGGCGACATGGCAGCCGTTTGGTCCTGCACTTCCGATCGCAGCATGAACCTCCGGACCAATGCCTCAAGCCTGGCAGGGTCCTTGAACTGGGACAGGCTGGGCGATCCGAATGCGGCCTCGGTCTTTGCCTGGATGGCCGAGACCTGCTGGTCGATGTCGATCGCGGCGAAGCTTTTCGGCAGACCAAGAGCCGTCTGCATCATCTCTCGCAAGGGTGGGTTGCCGAGGAGGCTATACCACTTGGCCTGTTCACTGGTGGATTTCGCGGCCAGATCCGGAAGCTCCCGCTCGGCGTTCAGCGCCAGGCGATAGGTGTTGTTCTGTGCGCCAACCTCCTTCTCGAAGCTGCGAACGTGATACTGCGAAAGGATTTCGTCCGGAAAACTCGAGATCTTCGTCCGCGGGACCGAGAAGTCGCCGTAGCCAAAGGCTGCTGCAAGTTTCTGATACTGCTTGTTGGCAAGCCTGTTCGCCAGACTGCCTTCCTTCAGCGTTCCGCCCTCCAGAACCTTGCGGACGAATGCCTTGCTGTTCAAATCGCCCTCCAGGCCGAAAGCCGTGAGGGCGATCCGCAAAAGCCGCGTGTCGCTGACCAGCTTTTCGGCGGTGTCCGCCTTGCCGATCCTTTCGCGAAAATAGGCTTCGTCCCGCTGTTGCACCGGAAGCGATTTCTGGATGGCCTGCTGGCGCTCTATCGTGCGCTTGAGAAAGACCCAGCCGGAATAGCCGGTTTGCGGCAATACCGGCCGGAAGCTCACGCCCGCGCAGCGGCGAGGAGCCGCTCCTCCCGCGGCAGCAGGGCGCGCAGGGCCTTCAGGGCCTGATAGTGTTGATCTTCCATCACGGCACGGCTGGCGATCGTCAGCTGCGTGCGGCTGTCATGGTCGGTCAGGACCTGCGAAAGCTGCTCGATACCGCGCAGCAGCTGTAGCCTGGCCTCCTCGGCATCGGCGTCGCCGGTCAGCACAAGCTGAGCGATGTAGCAGACCCGGCGGACGGGGGTGTTCACTTCTTCCGGATGAATTGCGTCCCGCAGGCGCAGGATATTGGCGTTTGGCGTCATGATGGCGAGCCGCGATCGCTTCTCTCCGTTCTCGATCACCGCGCCGTTGATCAGGACCCGTTCATGCGGCCCGAGCTTGAGGACAAGGCCGCTCATCTGCCACCACCCTCGCCGCGCAAGCCGCGCATGACGGCCATGTTGATGTCGACCAGAACCTCGACGCTGCCCTTGTCGTCCAGCACGGCCCGGCTGTGATGGGCGGTGAATTCATACAGGTAGAAAAGCCGCGCGCGCAGTTGCGCCGGCAGCGCGTTTCCGGGAAGCGCAACGTCTGACGCCAGGGTTGCCCAGAGTTGCGTATTGTCGGTCACGGCACGCACCAGGGCGGGAAAGTCGGTTGCCCGGTTGGCCCAGGCGCTGCGCAGCCGCTGGGTGATCTGTGCGAGAAGATCGTACTCGACCGAACGGAGCGACCGCGTCGGCGCCTCGGGTCGGGCGTAGCTGATCGTGGAATGGAAGGTCATGGGGTGTCCATCTGTTCGAAAGCCGGGGGTAGAAGACGGCCGCAGGGATCAGCCCCTGCGGCCCGTTGCGCTTAGCGGAACAGAGACAGAAGGCCCTGCGGCTGCTGGTTGGCAATCGAAAGGGCCTGGGTGGCCAACTGCTGCTGCACCTGCAACGCCTGCAGCCTGGCCGAGGCTTCCTCCATGTCGGTGTCGACCATGACACCGATGCCGGTCTTGAGCGAGTCGGTGAGATTGCTCACGAACTCGTTCTGGATGTCGATGCGCTTTTGCGACGAGCCGAAGGCGGCGGCCGCGTCGATCGAGGTCTGCAACATGCCCTCGATCGCATTCAGCGCGTTGGCCGGCTGGTTCACCACGTCGATCGTGTTCAGGCCGGCCAGACCGCCGGTTCCCCGGGTGGTCCCAACGCTGATCGCCACGGACTGGTTGGTGTTGTTGGCAACCGTCAGCGCCCCGGTGCCCAGGGTCAGCGTGAAGTCGCTGTCGGAAAGGCCGTTCTGTGTGAGCGCGTTCTTGAGCCCGGACACGAGCGAGTCGGCAGTGTCACCTTGCTGCACGACATAGCTGCCGGAGACGGAACCGATGTTCAGCGTGATCTTGTCCCCTGCGATGATGCCGGTGAGGTTGCCGGGCGCGGCGGTCGGAGCATCTGCGGCAAGCGCCCCGGCCCCGCCCTGAAGCGTGAAGCCGTTCAGAGTGACGGGAGTGCCGGTCACCACGTTTGCGGCTGACAAGGTTCCGCCGCCCGCGGTCAAGGCCGCGCCGGCGTTGGTGGACAGGTTCTGCGCCTGGACCGTGATGTTCGACGAGGTGACACCCGACTGGCTGCGGTCAAGCGAGGCCAGCACGTTCACGGAGGTCTGCGAACCGTCCACAAGGTTGAGGCCGTTGAACTGGGCGGCGCCCACGACCGACTCGATCTGGTCGGTCAGGGCATCGATATCGGCCTGGATCTTGGAGCGGTCGACGTTTTCAGCCTGGGCGGCGACGATCTTGCCCTTCATCTCGGTCAGAAGCTTCGTGACCGATTCCGAAGCGTTGCGGGCAACGGTCAGCGTGGCCGAGCCGACGGAGAGGCTGTCCGAAATGCCCTTGAACCCCTCGACATCGGATTCCATCACCTTGGAGATCGCCCAAACCGCGGCATTGTCCTTGGCGGTGGCCACCGACTTGCCGGTCGAGATATCGGCCTGGGTCTTGTTCAGGTTGGCGTTGATGCCCTTCATCGTCTGCAGGGCGACCATCGCGCTGGTATTGGTCAGGATCGACGACATGTTTCAGTCCTTCACGCAGGGCCGCAGGTTTCACGGCCGGGAAAACCACGAGGCGTGGCAGTTTGGGCGTTCTGTCCGTGCCGCCGGATGACCGGAAGCGCCGCCCCCTCATGAGGCGCGAGCACCATCAAGCGGCAAACCGCCTAATCAATTGCTAATCGAAGCGGGCCAAATGCCCGGCATTTGATCCGTAATGGATCGGTTGCCGCCTGCGGAGCGGATGGCCGTCAGGGCCGCAGAGACGGTCCGGACCGAAGCTGGAACCGCTGGATCTTGCCGGTCCGGGTCTTGGGCAGGGCTTCGGTAAAGATCACGCGGCGCGGATACTTGAACGGGGCGATCACCCGTTTCACATGGTCCTGCAAGAGCTTGACCATCAGCGCGTCGCCCCGATGCCCCGGCGCAAGCACGACATGCGCCTCGACGATCTGCCCTCGCTCCGGGTCCGGGGCGCCGACGACGGCACATTCCAGCACCGCCGGATGTTGCAGCAGCGCCGCCTCGACCTCGGGACCGGTGATGTTGTAGCCGGCCGACAGGATCATGTCGTCGGTGCGGGCGGCAAAGTGGAAACAGCCGTCCTCGTCCTGCCAGAAAGCGTCGCCGGTCAGATTCCATCCATCGCGGACATTGGCGCGCTGGCGCGCGTCGGCGAGATAGCGGCATCCGGTGGGACCGCGCACGGCAAGGCGGCCGACCTCTCTCCTGGGTCTTTCGACCATCGCGTCGTCCACGATCCGGGCCTCGTAACCCGTCACGGGCTTTCCGGTGCAACCGGGGCGGTGATCGTCGAAGCGGTTACTTACGAAGATGTGCAGCATCTCGGTCACGCCGATCCCGGCGCGCCATTCCTCGCAGATCGTGGCCGGCAGCGTCTCTCCGGCCAAGACGGCCGCCCGGAGCGAGGACAGGTCGACACCCTTGTCAATTGCCTTGAGCATCACGCGGTAGGTGCGACTGCGGCCTTTGCCGATCAGGGCGACATGATCGCCGAAACCCTTCTCGACCATCCGGTCGGTCAGCGCGACCGCGACGTTCAGGAAATCGGGGTAGTCGAAGCCGGTCAGGTCGATACGGGGCCAGTCCTCGGCCGGCGGCAGACGGTCGCGGGTGAAGCTGTCGAGATGTCCGGTCGGTCCAAGCACGGCGGTTCCATTCGGGCGGTCCCGGACACGCCGGGAGGGATGGTCTCAGTCGGGAACGATCGCGATGGCCTCGATCTCGACCCTGGCGCGATCCTCGATCAGGGCGGCGACCTGGACCACGGCCATGGCCGGGTAGTGGCGGCCGATGATCTCGCGGTAGATCCGGCCCAGCGCCTTGGGAGCTGCAAGATATTCGGCCTTGTCGATGATATACCAGGTCAGGCGGACCAGATGCTCGGGACCAGCGCCGCCTTCGGCGAGGACGGCGACGATGTTCCGCAGGGTCTGTTCGACCTGGCCGAGAAAATCGTCGGTTTCGAACTGGCAGTCGGCATTCCAGCCGATCAGCCCGCCGGTCAGCACCATGCGCCCGCGCGCCGTGACCCCGTTGGCGTAGCCTTTGGCCGGCTTCCAGCCAGGCGGGTGCAGGATGGTGATGGTCATGCTGTCTCCATGAAGGATGCGATGCGGTCACGCACGTCCTGCGGCCAAGGCTGCGGGCGCCCGCTTTCGTTGATGTGGACCAGGGTCAGGCTGGAGCTCAGCCGGTGCACGGCGCCACCGTGGGCCTGAAGGGCGAAGCCGACAGAGCTGCGCCCCAGCCTTGTCACCGAAAGCTGCCAGTCCAGAAGGTCGTCCAGCCGCGAGGGTGCATGAAACACGGTCTCGATGGCGGCGGTCGGCACACCGGTCCGGCTGGTCGTCATCTGCCCGAAGCTGCGGCCTGCCACGTCGCGGAAGAAGTTCTCGATGACCGAGTTCATCATCTCGAAATGGCGCGGGTAGAAGACGATGCCGGCGGGATCGCAGTGGTTGAACTCGACGCGGATGCTGCGGTGATAGGGCATGCGTCACGCACCCAGAAGGCTGCGGGCGATCACGACGCGCTGCACCTCGCTGGCCCCTTCGTAGATGCGCAGGGCACGGATCTCGCGGTAGAGTTCCTCGACCTTGACGCCATGCCGCACCCCGTCGCCGCCATGCAGCTGCACGGCCATGTCGATGACCTCCTGCGCGGCCTCGGTGGCGTAAAGCTTGGCCATGGCGGCCTCGCGGCTGATCCGGGCGGCGCCCTGATCCTTGGCCCAGGCGGCGCGATAGACCAGAAGGGCGGCGGCATCCAGTTTCAGCGCCATGTCGGCAAGATGCCCCTGCACCATCTGAAGCGCGGACAGGGGTTCGCCCTGGATCCGGCGAGAGGTGACGCGGGACAGGGTCTCCTGCAATGCACGGCGGCCGAGGCCCAGCGCGGCGGCGCCGACCGTGGGGCGGAAGACATCCAGCACCGACATGGCCAGCCTGAAGCCCTCACCCGGACGGCCGATCAGCGCCTCGTCGGGCAGATGCACGTCGGAAAGGCGCAGGGTGGCGAGCGGGTGCGGGGCCATGACCTCGATCCGCTCGACCACGGCAAGACCCGCCACCTCGGCAGGCACCAGGAATGCGGACAGTCCGCGTGCGCCCGGTGCCTCGCCGGTGCGGGCGAAGATGACATGGATGTCGGCGATGCCGCCGTTGGAGATGTAGGTCTTGGACCCGTTCAGCCGCCAGCCGCCCGGGGCCCGTTCCGCAACCGTCGCGGTTGCGGCGACATCGGAGCCCGATCCCGGTTCGGTCAGGGCGAAGGCGGCAATGGCGGTGCCGGCGCGGGTCCGGTCCAGCCAGGCGCGCTGGCCCGCCGTTCCGAACAGCGAGACCGCGCCCATGCCCAGGCCCTGCATGGCAAAGGCGAAATCGGCCAGGGCGTCGTGACGCGCCAGCGTCTCGCGGATCAGGCAGAGCGTGCGCACGTCCAGCCGTTCGCCCTCTGCCGCCCCGGTGTGGCGCAGCCAACCGTCCGCGCCCAGCAGCGCGACCAGCGCCTTGCAGGCGGCGTCCGCATCGTCATGCGCCACGGGCAGATGGGCGGCGCACCAGTCCTCCAGCCGCGCGGCCAGGTCGCGGTGGCGCGGCTCGAAGAACGGCCAGTCGAGAAAGCTGCGGTCAACGGAAGCGGGCATGGACTCAATCCCCTCCGAACACCGGTTCCTCCTTCGCCACGAAGGCCCGGTAGGCCCGTTCGAAATCCTTCGTCCGCATGCAGATCGCCTGAGCCTGCGCCTCGGCCTCGATCGCCTGGTCCAGCCCCATGTTCCATTCCTGGTTCAGCTGGGTCTTGGTGATGCCGTGGGCAAAGGTCGGGCCCGCCGCCAGTTGCCGGGCCAGGGACATCGCCGCTTCCTCCAGCACCTCGGGGGCGTGCAACGCGTTCCAGAAGCCCCAGGCATGGCCCTCTTCGGCCCGCATGGCGCGCCCGGTGTAGAGAAGCTCGGCCGCCCGACCCTGACCGATGATGCGCGGCAGCATGGCGCAGGCACCCATGTCGCAGCCTGCCAGCCCGACACGGGTGAACAGGAAGGCGCATTTCGCATCGGGCGTCGCCAGCCGCAGGTCCGAGGCCATGGCCAGGATCGCCCCCGCACCGACCGCCACACCGTCCACCGCCGCGATCACCGGCCTGCCGCAGCCCAGCATCGCCTTGACCAGATCGCCGGTCATCCGGGTAAAGGCCAGCAGGTCCTTCATCTCCATCCCGATCAGGGGACCGATGATGTCGTGGACATCGCCGCCGGAACAGAAGTTGCCGCCGTTCGAGGCCAGCACCACCACATCGACATCCGGGGCACAGGGCAGGGCCCGGAACAGGTCGCGCAGTTCGGCATAGCTGTCGAAGGTCAGCGGGTTCTTCCGGTCCGGCCGGTTCAGCCGGACGGTGCCGATCCGGTCGCGCACCTGCCACAGGAAATGCGCGGGCCTCAGGCTGGAAAGTTCGGTCCGGGTCGGCTGGCTCATCGCTGCGTCGCCCTTTTCAGGATGTCGGTCAGCGCGTCCACATCGGCGTCGCTGAGGGTGGAGAAGATCCGGGCCACTTCGGCCTCATGCTCGCGGGCAAGCGTCTCGAAATGTGCAAGACCTTCGGCGGTGAGCGAGACGAGCACGGTGCGTCGGTCGCTTTCCGACGGGCGCCGCACGACCAGCCCGTCGGCTTCCAGCCGGTCCACCACCGCCGTGACGTTGCCGTTCGAGACCAGCAGCATGCGGCTCAACTCGCTCATGCTGGCGGGGTCGCGCCGGCGGTAGAGCATGGCCATCACGTCGAACCGGGGCAGGGTGGACCCATGACGAACCCGCAGGAACTCGCGCAGCTCGGCCTCGGCCGAACGGGTGACGGACAGCAGCCGGATCCACAGCTTCAGGCGGCGCTTCGAACCCTCGCTCATGCCTCTCCTCCCGCAATCGCAATGGCCTGCCCGTTGACCCCCTCGGCCCCGGCGCCGCAGAGCCAGAGCGCGGCCGCCGTCACTTCGGCGGGCTGGATCAGGCGGCGCTGCGGGTTGTGGTCGGCGAGGGTCTGCCGCGCGGCCTCGATCGTCATGCCGGTCTTCTGCACGATGGTCCCGACTGAACGCTCCGTCATCTCGGTATCGAGGAACCCGGGGCAGAGCGCGTTGACCGTGACCGGCTTCCGCGCCACTTCCAGCGCGAGCGAGCGCACCAGACCGACCACCCCGTGCTTTGCGGCGGCATAGGGGGCGACATAGGGATAGCCCTTCAACCCGGCGGTCGAGGCGACGGCGATCAGCCGCCCCCAGTCACCGAACCGGCCGAGACCTTCCCGGAAGGTCAGGAACACGCCGGTCAGGTTGACCGCCAGCATCGCGTTCCAGTCCTGAAGCGTTGTCCTGCCGAAAGGCGCGCTGGTCGCAGCACCTGCGTTTGCGATCACAACGTCGCAGCCTCCAGCTTCGGCGAAAAGCCTTTTCACCTGCGCTTCGTCCGTGACATCGGCCAGCATCACCTGTGCCCCGGTCGCCTCGGCCACGGCGCGCAGCGGCGCCTCGCGACGGCCGCAGATCACCACCTCGGCGCCGGCCGCCGCGAAACCGCGCGCGAGGTCGGCCCCGACGCCGGTTCCGCCGCCGGTGATCAGGACGCGCCGGCAGCGCGGATCGAGCCCTGCGCCCGTCATGCGCGGATCACCTCCTGCTGGCGCTGGCGCAGGCGGACCAGAAGATCCCGCCCGCCGCGATAGGGGTCGGGCCAATCGGCCCCGGTCTCGCCCTGTTCGATGGCGGCGTGCAGCGTCCAGTAGGGATCGGCCAGATGCATCCGCGCCAGCATCACCAGATCGGCGCGACCCGCCATGAGGATGCCGTTGACCTGATCCCAGTCGGTGATGTTGCCCACCGTCATCGTGGCAAGCCCGGCTTCGTTTCGGATCCGGTCGCTGAACGGAGTCTGGAACATCCGCCCATGGACAGGACGCTCGGCCGGATCGGTCTGCCCGGAGGACACGTCGATGATGTCCGCCCCGGCTTCGGCGAACTGCTTCCCGATGGCCACGGCTTCCGCCGGCGTGACACCTCCGTCGATCCAGTCGCTGGCAGAGATGCGCACCGACATGGGCTTTTCGGCAGGCCAGACCGCGCGCATCGCCCGGAACACCTCCAGGGGATAGCGCATGCGGTTTTCGAGGCTGCCGCCATAGGCATCGCTCCGGCGGTTCGTCACCGGGCTGATGAAGCTGGCCAGAAGGTAGCCGTGCGCCGCATGCAGCTCGATCATGTCGGCCCCGGCCCGGTCGGCCATCTGCGCGGCCGAGATGAACTGGCGCTTCACCCGCTCCAGATCATCGTGATCCATCGCCTTCGGCACGGCATTGTCGGGCCGGTAGGGAATGGCCGAGGGTGCCAGGATCGGCCAGTTGCCCGCAGGCAAGGGCCGGTCGATCCCGCCTTCCCATGGCACGCAGGTCGAGCCCTTGCGACCGGAATGGCCGATCTGGATGCAGAACCTTGCCGTGGTCTCGGCATGGATGAAGTCGGCCAACCGCTTCCAGGCCGCCTCGTGCCGGGGCGCATAGAGGCCGGGACAACCGGGGGTGATGCGGCCTTCGGGGCTGACACAGGTCATCTCGGAACAAACCAGACCGGCCCCACCCTTGGCGCGCTCGGCATAGTGGATCAGGTGCCAGTCGGTCGGGCAGCCGTCCACCGCCTTGTATTGCGCCATGGGCGACACGACGATGCGGTTCTTCAGGCGCATGTCGCGCAGCTTGAAGGGTGCGAACATCGGGCGGCTGCCAACCGTTCCGCCGGCCTGCCGCTGGAACCAGGCCTCGGCCTCGTTCAGCCAGACCGGATCGCGAAGCCGCAGGTTTTCGTGGCTGATCCGCTGCGACCGGGTCAGCAGCGAATAGGCGAACTGGATCGGCGGCATGTCGAGGTAGCGCTCGACCTGCTCGAACCATTCCAGGCTGTTGCGCGCCGCCGATTGCAGGCGCAGCACCTCGACCCGGCGTTCCTCCTGATAGCGGCGGAATGCATCATCCAGGCTGGGCTCGGAGTGCAGGTAGTCGGCCAGCGCGATGGCACTGTCGAAGGCCAGCCGCGTGCCCGAACCGATCGAGAAATGTCCGGTCGCCGCCGCGTCGCCCATCAGGACGACGTTCTCGTGATACCATTTCGCGCAGATCACCCGCGGGAACCGGATCCAGACCGCCGAGCCGCGCAGGTGGGCGGCGTTCGACATCAGCTCATGCCCGCCGAGGTGCCGCTCGAAGATCTTGCGGCAGGTCTCGACGGTTTCCTCCCTGGTCATCCCGGCAAAGCCGAAGCGGTCCCAGGTCTCGGGCAGGGTCTCGACGATGAAGGTCGCGGTGTTGTCGTCGAACTGGTAGGCATGGGCCCAGACCCAGCCGTGTTCTGTCTTTTCGAAGATGAAGGCGAAGGCATCGTCGAACTTCTGGTGCGTGCCCAGCCAGACGAACTTGCAGCGGCGCAGATCGATGTCGGGGCGGAAGGTTTCATTGTATTCCTGGCGCACCAGGCTGTTGATCCCGTCGCAGCCGACCACGATGTCGTAGTCGTGCCGATATTCCTCGGCCGACTTGAAGGTGGTCTCGAATTCCAGTCTCACGCCCAGTTCGCGCGCGCGGGCCTGCAGGAGGACCAGCATGGCCTTGCGGCCGATCCCGGCAAAGCCATGGCCTCCCGACACGGTGCGCACGCCGCCGTGGACCACGGCGATGTCGTCCCAGTAGGCGAAGTTCGACCGGATCGCCCCGGTCGAGACCGGGTCGTTCCTCTGCATCCGGCCGAGGGCGTCCTCGGACAGGACCACGCCCCAGCCGAAGGTGTCGTTGGCGCGGTTCCGCTCCAGCACGGTCACGTCATGCGACGGATCGCGCAGCTTCATCGAGATCGCGAAGTAAAGGCCAGCCGGCCCGCCGCCGAGGCAAAGGATCTTCATCACCCGGTGCTCCTGTTTGCCGGCAAGTCTGGCAGGTCAGCCAGCAATTTCAAGCTTAAAACTTTTATGCTTGAAAATGGCCGGGCTTGTTCCATTCTGCGCGCATGGACCACCTGCTGGAGATCGACGAAGGCGCATGGGTGCGGCTGGTGCTGAACCGTCCCGCGGCCCGGAATGCGCTGAACACCGCCTTGCTGGGTGATCTTGCGGCAAGCCTGCAACGGCACGCCGACCGGCCAGCCTGTCGGGCGGTGCTGATCCAGGGCGCCGAGGGCCATTTCGCGGCCGGAGCGGATATCGCCGAGATCGAGACCCGCACCACAGCCGATGCGGCAACCGACCCGCGCAAGGCACATTGGGCGGCGGTTCGCGCCTTCCCCAAGCCCCTCGTCGCCGCCATCGAGGGCTTTGCGCTGGGCGGCGGGCTGGAACTTGCCCTGATGGCCGATCTGATGGTTGTCGGGGATACGGCCCGGCTGGGCCTTCCCGAAACCGGACTCGGGCTGATCCCCGGTGCCGGCGGCGGCCAGCGGCTTCTGTCCAGGATCGGCCCGGCCCGGGCGGCGCGGATGGTGCTGACCGGAGAGATCATCGACGCCGACACGGCCCATGCCTGGGGCATTGCCTCGCACCGCGCTGCCGATGCCGTCGCCGAAGGCGCGGCCTTGACGGCGCGGCTGGCCGAACGTGCGCCTCTGGCCTCGCGGGCGGCAAAGGCGGCGCTTGTCGTCGGGGCCGAGACGGCGCTTGCCTTCGCCGAGGAGCGGGCAGGTTTCGAGGCGCTTCTGTCCTCGGCCGACAAGCAGGAAGGCATCCGGGCCTTTCGGGAACGCCGAAAGCCGGACTTCCGGGGCAGATGAGGCGCATGGACGCTGCATCCATCGCTGTCGTCGGCCTTGGAACGATGGGGATCGGCATCGTCCAGATCTTCGCCGCGGCCGGCTATCGGGTGCTGGCAACCGACAGCCACGCCCCGGCCTGCGACAGCGCCATGGACCGCCTCGCCGGGGCCCTTGCGACGCGGGTTGCCGCAGGACGGCTGACCGAGGCAGAGCGAGAGGCAACGCTGATGCGGGTCCGGGTGGTCGAAGGTCCCGCAGAGATGGCCGATGTGGCACTGGCGATAGAGGCGGTGATCGAGGATCTGACCGCCAAGCAGACGATCTTCGCGGCGCTGGAGCAGGTGGTGGCACCGGATGCCGTTCTGGCAAGCAACACCTCGTCGCTGTCGATTGCCGCGCTTGCGCAAGGCCTGGTCCGGCCCGAACGGCTTGTCGGCCTGCATTTCTTCAACCCGGCCCCGGTGATGAAACTGGTCGAACTGGTGGCGCATCCCGGCACCGACCCTGCCGCGCTTCGGAAGGTCCGGGCCCTGATGCAGCCTGCCGGCAAGGTGCTGACCGACAGCCCGGACCGCCCCGGCTTCATCGTGAACCGCTGCGCACGACCCTTCTACGGCGAGGCGCTGGCTCTGCTGGAAGAGGGTCGCCCGGCCGCCGAGGTCGATGCGGCGATGCTGGCGGCGGGATACCGGATGGGTCCGTTCTCGCTGATCGATCTGGTCGGCGCCGACATCAACCTTGCCGCCACCGAGGGACTGGGCCGGGCCATGGGCGGGCATCCGCGCTATCACGTCTTTGCGGCGTTGCGGGCGCAGGTCGCCAGCGGCAACCTCGGGCGCAAGACGGGCAGAGGCTTCGTCTTTCCCGATCCGCCGGCCGCCCCGCCGGCCGATGCCGCCGCCATCGCCCTGCGGATCGAAGCGATGCTGGCGAACGAAGCGGGCTGGCTTCTGGCCGAGGGTGGCGTGCAGCGCGAGGGGATAGATACCGCGATGAAGCTTGGGCTGAACCTGCCGCGCGGACCCTTCGAATGCCTGCGCGCGCATGGCGCCGCAACGATCCTTGCCGAACTGGGCCGACTTGAACGCCGGGCCCCTGCGCATCTGCGCGGGCGCTATCTGACCGCACCGGAGCTTGATGCCGCATGACCCGAGACGTCTTCCTCTGCACCATGCGCCGCACCCCGATCGGCCGCTATGGCGGTGTCCTGGCCGGTCTGCGCCCTGACGACATGGCGGCCCTGGTGATTGACGGTCTTCTGGACCTCTGCCCTGACCTGACGGTGGATGAGGTGATCTTCGGCTGCGCCAATCAGGCGGGCGAGGACAACCGGAATGTCGCCCGCATGGCCGTGCTTCTGTCGCGGCTGCCGGAAACCGTGCCCGCGCTGACCGTCAACCGCCTCTGCGCTTCGGGGATGGATGCGGTGATCGCCGGCGCGCGCGCGATCCGCGACGGGGCGGACATCGTCATCGCAGGCGGCGTCGAAAGCATGAGCCGCGCGCCCTTCGTGATGCCCAAGGCCGAGGCCGCCTTTTCCCGACAGGCAGAGATTCACGACACCACGATCGGCTGGCGCTTCGTGAACCAGCGGATCGCAAGGCTGCATGGCATCGAGTCCATGCCCGAAACCGCCGAGAACGTGGCGCGCGACTTTGCGATCAGCCGGGCGGATCAGGACGGCTATGCCCTGCGTTCGCAACTGCGCTATGACGCGGCCTGGCATCGGGCCGACATCCTGCCGGTTACACTCCGCTCCCGATCAGGCGACACGGTCGTCAGCGCCGACGAGCATCCGCGTGTCACTTCCGCCGACCGGCTCGCGGCGCTGCCCACCCCGTTCCGGGACGGCGGGACGGTGACTGCCGGCAATGCTGCCGGCGTGAACGATGGCGCTGCCGCCGTGCTGCTGGCATCGGCCAGGGGTTTGCAGAAGGCGGGCCTGACGCCCCTGGCGCGGATCGGCCGCGCCGCCGCGGCCGGCGTGGCCCCGAGAATCATGGGTGTCGGCCCGATTGCAGCAGTCGAGCGACTTGTCGCAGCGGGTGCCAGACCCCCGGCCCAGCAGGATGTCATCGAGCTGAACGAGGCCTTTGCCGCCCAGGTGCTGGCCTGCACCCGCGCCTGGGGGCTGGACGACGCTGACCCGCGGCTGAACGCATATGGTGGCGGGATCAGCATGGGTCATCCGCTGGGCATGTCGGGCGCGCGCATCACGGCAACGGCGGCGAGGCGTCTGGCGGAATCGAACGGCAGGTCGGCGCTGGCAACGCTTTGCGTCGGGGTCGGGCAGGGCGTGGCTGTCGAGCTTCTGCCCGCCTGAAACCCGGCCGCCATCCGCGCGCGCCGGCATGGCCTGCAGGGCCGGCACCAGTCGCTGCCGCCAGGGTGAGCGTGCCCGGCTCAGACGCGGTGGGTCCGCTCGGCGCCTCGCACGGTGATCTGCGCCTTCCGGCCGCGAGCATCGTATGTGGTCAGCTCCCTGCCTTGCGTGATTTCGGACAGTCGGAGCCGCGCCGCCCTGACGCCCCGACCGGCGGCTTCGATCAGCCGGGCGTTCCGCCGGGCCTTGGCCAGGATCGGCTCTGCCAGTCTCGCATCCTCTGCCGCAAGGCTGATGGCCTCGACCTGCGGCGCAAGTCGGGACAGTGCCGCGAAATCGCCTGCGGTCAAGGCGGCGGCAACGGCATCGAGAAGGGTGTCAAGCCGTTCCATTCTCTGCCTCCGTCATTGCCTTGAAGATGAGTTCCGCCAGTCCGAGGCCGCCACCGCGCACGATCAGCTTCGCCTGCTCCTGACGCAGGAACGAGGCGAACTGCGCCTCGCCCGGCCCGCCCCCGAAAGCGCCGTCAAGCGCGCCAAGGCCGGAATGTCCCAGCATCTCGGACAGGAATGTCGCCTCCAGCTCCTTCGCCTTGGTCATCAGAAGGGCCTCGCGCGCAGGCGCCGTGGCAGAGATCGGGGGTATGTCCATCGCGTGTTCCTGAAAGCTCGAATTTTCGTCAGGATCCGGCATGCGGGTAAAGAATGGGTAACTTCTGCACCGGATAACGAGGGCACAGCGGCAAATGTCGTGGCTCCATGCAGAACGCACTCATCATCGGACCGATCGCAGCCCCCGTGACCGAAGCCGGGTTCGCCCAATCCGGGCACGATGGCCAGGCTTTCGCAGACAGTTTCTGCGAATATCTTGTCCAGCCGGGCCCTGCCGAACTGGAGGCCGGCTGCCTCCCTGCCGCGGTCGGGACCTTTGTCTGGAATGACGGCCTGCTGTCCGTGGCCTTGCGGGATCGGGCGCATGCCGGATCGGATGAACATCGGGATCCGGCAGATGCGGACCTGCCGGCCTTTGCGGCGGCGCTTCCCGTGGCCCCGGTGTCGGTCAGGGCTCGAACGGGTTCCATTTCGGGAAGCGTTGACCTTGGGGCAGCGGCTTCGGGTCTCGACATCGGACCCGCCACCCATGAGGCGGGTCGGCAGACGGCCACGGGCCCGCTTCTCCCCGGGACCGCGCCCGGTGCGGCGGCGGCGCAAGACAGTCCCGTCCCCCCGGATGAGCGCGCCGCTGCCATTCCGTCTCTCGACGGGCAGGGCAAAGGGTTGCCCCCATCCGGAACTTCGGCTGCACAGTCCCCGCCGCTGGGGAAGGCGGAGGCCGTGCCATCGTGGCCAGCACCGGCCGGAATCGCCGCGGCGGGCGACAAGGCTGCCGATGGCGACCCGTCCGGCGCCGGGATCGCCGCGATCGGTGACGACGGGCCAGGAAGGGCCGTGCCGGTCACCGCTCCGTTCGGTTTTCAAGGCCCGGGGCCCGGAGCATTCGACGCGAAGCGCCCCATGACATCCGGCCGGTCCGCGGATGGTCCCGCGGCCAGGCTGCCCGCATCAGGGTTTGCGGTCGTCCGACCCGTGGAACATCCATCGGGGTCAGGCGCCTTGCACCAGCCATCCGATCCCCCGGCAGGGCATGGCTCCGGACATGGGACAGCACCGGAAGGCAGTCTGCCCAGACCGGACGGGACATCGCCTTGTCTCCGGCGGGAAACGGTCACCCGGCTGTCCTTCGAAGCAAAGTCCGAGCCCGAGGACTCCGCCTTGCCTCCATCGGTTGCGGGCAGTTTCTGGGAACGGGTGTTCCATGACGCGACCCGGGCGCAGGCGGCTGGCGCATCGCAGCCGGTCGTGGTCCGGTCAGCCGCAATGGGGACCGCACCCGGCACGCTTCCGGCGGACGGCGCGGCCATTCCGGCGCCGGTCGCAGGTTCGGCGGCTCATGCTTCGGAGAAGGATCAGATCGTTGCGTCCGTCTTGCCCGCGCAGGAAGGCGGCACGCAGCCACCGGATCCGACCGGAAACGCTGGCCAGGCGCCACCGCCAGCCACGATTTCGGCGTCGGACCTCGTCTCGCGGCTCGTGGTCGAGGCCTGGCCCGACCCGGTCTCTGTTCCCGCGGTCGAGGCAGACGCGCTGCCGGTATCCGGCCTGCCTGCGCCGTCAGCGGGACCAGCAGGTCCGGCCGCAGTGCCCGGCCCGCCCGTATCCCTTGCGGTTCCGCAGGTCGCTGCCCAGGTCGCTGCGGTGCTTCGCCAGTCTGCCGATGGCGCTGCCGAGCTTTCGCTTGCCCCGGCCGAACTGGGCCGTGTCCGGCTGCGGATGGTGCCCGACGCCAGGGATCCGGATCGATTGCTGATCCTGATCAACGTCGAACGCCCCGAGACGCTGGAGCTTTTCCGGCGTCATGCGGCCGAGCTTTCGGATGCGATCCGAAGCGCGGGCTACTCGGGCTCCAGCATCGACTTCGGGCAACAGGGCCAGGGAAACCAGCGCGAAGCCGGACGCGATGATCAGTCTGGCCTCGCCGTGCCAGAGCCAGGCGACACGGAACGCGGCCAGCTTCCCTTGCGCAATGTCACCGGGGAAACCCTAGATCTCAGATTGTGAGGCCACAATGGACATCTCGTCCGTCAGTTCCGCGACGAACCCCACGCAGACGCCCGCAACGGCATCGAAGATCACTTCGGATTTCAACACGTTCCTGCGGATGCTGACGGTGCAGATGCAGAACCAGGACCCGCTGAAACCGATCGACTCGGCTGACTATGCCGTGCAGCTGGCGACCTTTTCCGGGGTCGAGCAGCAGGTGCGCACCAATCAGCTGCTGGCCGACCTGCAAGGCCGGTTCCAGCAGCTGGGCATGGCGGAAATGGCCAGCTGGGTGGGCAAGGAGGCGCGGTCGGACGCACCGGTTCTTTACGAAGGGTCTCCGGTCACGCTGTTGCCGAACCCGGCGGAGGGGTCCGACCGTGCCGTGCTCGTGGTGCGGGACGAGGCCGGAAACCTGGTCTCGCGTGAGGAAATCCCGGTCAGCACCGAGCCCTATCGGTGGCTTGGTGCCGGCATGGATGGCGCGCCCCTGCCGGCCGGCATCTACTCGGTCACTCTCGAAAGCATGCGGGGAGAGACCCGGATCGACTCCCGCCCGATCGAACACTACGCCCTGGTCACCGAGGCCAGGGGAGGCAGTGCGGGCACGACCCTTGTCCTGCGGGGCGGTATCGAGGTCGCCGCGACCAAGGTGACCGCGCTGCGAAGCCCGCAGGGTTGAGCCGGCCCCTTCAAGAGCCTGGCCCGGTCAACCGGTCCATCCCTGCGGGCCGCCCCGGAACCTTCGGCACGAGGCGCGCCCTGGGCATGGCGGGACCGCAGGCAGAACGCAAGCCTTGCTACCGGGGCATGGCGCGCAGCGAAGATGTGCGCGCCGGCGGTCACTCGCGAAACCTGGCATCGGCCGCCTGGGGTTCCTTGCGCGCGCCCAGCAGCGGCATCAAAAGGCCGAACAACTCGGCCTGGCTGGAAAGCCCGCAGCGCGCGTAAAGCTGGCGGCGGAACACCTTGACGGTCTGCGGACTTATCTGGAGCTGCAGGGCGATCGAGGCGGTAGAGTGGCCTTGCAGGATCAGGAGCGCGACCTCGACCTGCCGGGGGGTCA
>JBKBRG010000001.1:0-29099 GCA_046292325.1 Tabrizicola sp. | reverse complement strand
TGTTCCTCAGCACGTCCGAGTATCGGTCCGAGCGCCTGCTCTGGGACGATTTCGGGGACGCGATTTTCGGATGAGGAAAGCCGCCGGGGCGGTCGAGACCCACGGCGGCGGCAGAGAGCCGAGGAGACGATGGCAGAGAGCAGGGAACTGTACAACACGGTCGCACCGCTGGCGAATGTCACGCGCCTGGTGGCGCTGATTGATCGGGCGCAGAACCGCGGGCCAGGCCTTCCTGGTCTGGGATGTTTCTACGGGCGGGCGGGCCTGGGCAAGACCACGGCCGGAATCTACGCGACCAACACGCTGAACGCTTGCCACGTCGAAGCCCTGCCCTTCGGCGGTCTGAAGAAGCTCTTGGAGATGATCGTGACCGAGCTCGGCCTGCGGCCGCGTCGACTGATCCCGGATCTCTTCGACCAGGCCGCGCAGGAGCTGGCCGTGACGGGACGGCCGCTGATCATCGACGAGGCGGACCATATCCTGTCCACCAAGACCATCGAGGCGGTTCGGCACCTTCACGACAAGTCGGGCGCCCCGGTGATCCTGATGGGTGAGGAGTTGCTGCCTCACCGGCTTCAGGCGTGGGAGCGTGTGCACGGCCGCATGCTGGCCTGGGTCGAGGCCGAGCCGGCCACCAGCAAGGATGTCGAACATCTGGCCTGGGTCTACGCACCGGGCATCGAGATCGCGGCAGATCTGCGCGACGAGGTCCTCAACGCCAGCCGGGCATCCATGCGCTACATCAGCACCAACCTTGCGGCGATTGCCGAGTTCGCCGCGGTGCGCGGTCTCTCGCGGGTCAACCGTGACATCTGGGGTAATCATTCCTTCCATACCGGCGAACCGCCGACATTGCGGCGCGGTGCGGTTTCCGCGGCGCCCAGGCGCGGGAGGGCGGCATGATGGCGCGCCATTCTGCTGGTACGTCCACGCGGGACGCGGCCTTCGCTTTTGCCGCCACCCTGCCGAGCTTCGGCTATGCGGAAATATCGCTGAAGATGAGCATCAGCGAGGACCATGCCCGCAAGATCGTCCGCGCCTGGCGCCGGGATGGGCTGCTGGAAGAGGTCCGGTCCGGCCACCGCATCCGGTCCCTTTGGCGGGTGCGGCCCGAGGCGCAGCCGCAGGTCGCGCCGGCAACCCGGTCGCCAGAGCAGAACATGTGGACGGCGATGCGTCAGCTCGGCGGAGGGTTCACGCCGCGCGATCTCGCAGTTCACGCGACGACGGACGCGACCGCAGTCACCGTCGAGATGGCGCAGGACTACTGTCGGGCGCTTCTCGGCGCGGGCTACCTGGCGGTGACCCGGAAGGCCGTGCCCGGCCAGAGGCCGGCCATCTACCGCCTGGCGAGAAACACAGGGCCGCGCGCCCCGCGCGAGCGGCGCGTCCGGGCAGTCGTGGACGACAACATCGAGCAGACGATCGTGATCGGAGGTGGCTAATGAGTTCGGATCTCGTCGTTTCAGCCGAAGAGGCCTGGGGCGTCCCTCTGCCAGACTGGATCCGGGCGCTGGCCATCGCTTGCGACCGCAGCAGTCAGTCGAAGGTGGCAGCCAGGCTCGGCCGGTCCCCGGCGGTGGTGAGCACGGTGTTGCGCAAGAAGTATGCCGGATCCTACGAGCGGATCGAGGAGCGGGTGCGTGGCTTGCTGATGAACGGAGTGGTGGACTGCCCGGCCATGGGGCAGCTGCCGACAAACGAATGCCAGGACTGGCGGGAGAAGGCGCGGGTGTTCGCGGTTGGCAATCCCCGACGCACTCGGATGTACAGAGCCTGCCATCGCTGCCCGATCTTCCAGCGGGAGGCCGAGCCATGAGCGGCGAGACGACGTTCGAAGTTCGGGATCAGATCGCGGCCCTGATGCGGGCCAATGGTGTCCGCACCCGCAGCCACCTGGCACGGCGGCTGGGCGTCTCGAAGAACACGATCCGCAACTGGGAGATCGCTGGACGCCTCCCGGACTGGATCGTGCGCGGCCTGCGTCCGGCAGCCCAGGTGACAATGGCCCTCGCTGTCCTGCGCGACCCTTGCCTTTCCGACACCGACGCAAGACGGGCGGCCGTGGGCCTGTTGTTGCTTCTGGAGAGAGCCCATGGCTGAGCCGCGCAGATTCACCGAACGCGAGATGCTGGAGGCCGCCAGCCAAGCCGTCGGCCGGGTGTGCCGGGACGATGTCCGGGGCGTCACCATGCTGTCGATCGACGACATCGTCGCGATGGCGGGCACGTTGCTCGCCATGGGCCTGGTGCCCACGCCACCAGGTAAAGCCCCGCCCGAGACTCTGATTTCAACAGCTGCGAAGGAGCCTGCGAATGGCCAGTGAATTCCAACCCTATCCGATCCCCGCCCCGATCGTCGATGTTGCCGGGGCTCCGCACATGCGCGACGCGAAGGGGTTTCTGGTCCCGCTGGCCATGGTCCGGCCGCAGGACCAACTGCAGGACGAGCTGGTCCGCAAGATCATGGGTTATGCAATCGCGCTGTCGGAACAGGTGGCGCGGTTCAAGGCACACACCTTCGACGACATCGGCGGGTTCGAGGCGCTGCTGGCGCAGGAATACGGCGCCACGGTCGGCGGACAGAAGGGCAACAAGACCCTGATGACCTTTGATGGGCTGTTCCGAGTGCAGGTCCAGGTGTCCGACAACATCGTCTTCGGTCCCGAGCTGCAAGTCGCTAAGTCGCTGGTGGACGAGTGCCTGAACGAATGGGCCGAGGGCGCGCGTGAGGAGATTCGTGCCATCGTGACCCGCGCGTTCAACACCGACAAGGAAGGCCAGATCAACCGGTCCGAGATCTTCATGCTGCTGCGGCTGGAGATCGACGATCCACGCTGGCAGCGCGCCATGCAGGCGATCCGCGATGCGATGCGGGTGGTCGGCTCGAAAACCTATGTCCGGTGCTATCGCCGCGACAGGTTCGACGCACCATGGCAGGCGGTCAGCATCGATCTGGCGAAGGTGTAGGGACGTGACCGACTGGATCATCTTCGTCACAGGTTTCGCCGCAGGGGCCTGTATCGGGCTTCGCGACCTCCCTCCCGCCGCCATCGCGCTTGGAAGCGCGCTGCTGTTGTTCGGACTGCACCTGGGCGCTTTCGCCCCATGATCATTCCCCGGCGGGCCATCCGCCGGGGTTCACCCCGCGTCACGACCTCAAAGATCGTCGGCGCGACCATCGAGAGGAACGACCATGCCCGCATCCAATGCATCGAAAGCCGACCTGATCAAGTCGGTCGCCCGGGAGATCAACACCTCCGACGCGGCCGCAGGCAGAGCCGTCGACGCCGTTCTGAAAGGCGTCCTCGAACTGGCGGCCAGCCGCAAGCTGATCCTCCGGGGCTTCGGCTCCTTCGAGGTCAGGCACAGGAACGCCCGCACGGCGCGGAACCTGCGCACCGGCCTGCCTGTCGAGGTTCCCGCCCGCGACGTTCTGACATTCAGGGCTGTCAAGGCCAGGACCTAAGCAAGCTCAACATTCACCCCCTGTTCAAAGGATCCCTGACATGAACGGTGCCGCAATCGCGACGAGCATCCTGATCGCCCTGCTGAAGACCAGCGGCGAGGGCGGAACCATCCAGTTGCCCTACGACACGCCGGAAGCCTGCGAGGCCGCTGGCGAGCGCCTCGAGGCCCAGTTCGAAAGCCTGACGCTGGAAAAGGCCGACCAGAGCCCCGCCGAGGGAAGCCCTCGCGTCGTCTGGACCTGCTTCGACCCGCGGAACTGATCGCCAAGGCCCCGGCCCAAACCGGGCCGGGGACGCTGCCTTCCAAAGAGATCACCATGGTCGCCTTATATTGCCGCCCGCTTGATAACTTCCCGCCCAGCCGCTTCGACGGTGAAGACCGGGTTCGCCCCGCCGCGGCCACCGCAATTGGCGGCCAGGATTTTGTCGACGGCAGCGGCACCGGCTGGGTTGGCGAGGGCCAAGGCGACGGCGAAGCAAGCAGATTTCAGGAAGGATTCTCCCAAATTGAACGGTCGGGAGAATGCGGGACCTCCGGCCATTTGACAAGTTCGGCGAACTGCCTCAGATTCAGGTCGTTCGGAGTTGCCTTCAACAGCACCCCGAGCGGTCGACCAGAGGCGGTTACGCCCCGAGATGGCGCATCCCTTGATGCGAATATCTCCGGGTGCCATGCGCGCATGTCCAAGGCTTCGGCCCAAAGGCGCGTGGGGATCGTCCTCTGGCGGTCTGTTGAACACCCGGTGGCACTTGCCCCCGGCGTAACCAGAGGAACTGACAATGACGACGTTGTTCGACGTGTCGGGCATTCGCGCCCGCATCTTCACCCTTCCCAACCGACCGCCCTTTCTGATCGCCGCCGATCTGGCGGAGGTCTACGGGACCGCGACGAAGCGCATTGGCGAGCAGGTCAAGCGCAACCCGGACCGTTTCCCGGAGGACTTTTGCTTTTATCTGACCGAGGCGGAGGAGGATCAGATGTGGTCGCATTTTGCGACCACATCTGCCCGGAAACGAGACGATGTGCGACCACTGGTTTTCACCCATGCCGGGGCGCTCATGCTGTCGGCGGTTCTCAAGACCCCCACGGCAGCGCACGTCTCGGTGATCGTGCACCGCGCCTTCGCCGCGATGGAGAAAGCCGCGCTGGACGAGGCGAAGTTCCTGCTGGTCAAGCTGCGCACCGAGGAAACCCGTCGTCGTCCGATCCGCATGCAGGTCGTGGCCGGGCTGATGGCGGGGATGACCTTCGAGAGCATCTGGAAAATGGGCACGGCCTCCCGGCCGAAGCTGGCGATGGCGGCGCTGGAATGTCTGGCCCTTGGGCTGATCGACCGGCTGCCAGAGGGGACGCCGCAGGCGCTGCCCGACCTGTTCGGGGAGGGCTGAGCGATGCAGGGCTGGACCTTCGGCAAGCTGTATGCCGCACACGACCGATCGGGGCCGCTGTTGGCGCGCTCCGTCGAGGTGCAGTGACATGTGCAACCGCTGCACCGTCGATCCGCGCGACGAGCTGGTCTATGCGGCCCGCGCGCTTGGCGCAGTGGCGGATCTGGTCGGCGACCTCGAACGCGGCGGCTGCGGGTTCGAACGGACGCGACCGGGTGAACTGGGCGAACTGCTCGACATCATCCATGAGCGCATCGACCAGGCAGCCCTGCGATTGCAGGATTATGTCCCGCGCGACTGACGATGTGCGGCCCTTCCTCGGGAGGGCCGCATGACCCGCGCCTTGCAGAAACTGGTCCATGTCGGCTGCCGGGACCTCGGCCTCGACGAGGACCTGAGGCGAGAGCTGCAGCTGGCGGTCACCGGAAAGGCGAGTCTGCGGGAGATGACAGAGGCTGATCTGGCGCAGCTGGTTCGGGCGCTGGAACAGCGCGGCTTCAGGCCGCAGGCCGGGCAGGGCAAAAACCGGCGGCCGGCTGCGCGCCGAGCGGATGTGCGCTTTGCACATGTTCTTTGGGGCAAGCTGCATCGTGCGGGCGCGGTCGATCAGGGCGGCGCCCGAGGGTTGAACGCCTTCATCCGCGCGCGGTTCGGGAAGGCCTGGGGCGCTGCCCCCATAGACATTGACCGGATGCAGGACCATCGCCAGATCGCCACGCTGATCGAGGCGCTGAAGGCCATGTGCGAGCGAGCGAGGATCGAGCTGTGAGAAGGAACCTTATCCGTATCAGCGATCATGCGATGATCCGCTTCCTGGAACGGGTCGGCGGACTGGATGTCGAGGCGATCCGTTACGCCATGGCCCGCAGCCTGGACGAGGCAGCGCGGCTCGGTGCGGCTGTCGTCGTTATCGATGGCTTCCGCTACATCCTTCGCGAGGACGACAGCGGTCCCGTGCTAGTCACGGTCGAGCCGAAGTCCGACACGAATCCCGTCCATCGCCGGGCGCACCGCCGGGACCGTCCGCTTCCGGGAGAGGACGAAGCATGAGCCAGAACCGATCCTCAGCTGTCATGCAGCAACGTTTCGAGCCGCCCTGGGCGACCCGGGCTTTGTTCGACCATCTCTGCAACAGCCTGTGGTGGATGGACGTCAGCCACGAAACTGTCCGAGAACCCGCGGCGAACCGCGGATGCATGGTCCGGCCCCTGACCGAGGTATTCGGGCGGGTCGAGGCCAGCGATATCCACGACTACGGGGCCGGTTTCCCAGTTAGGGATTATCTTTCCGGCCCGGTTCCGGAGCGCACGGACTGGACGGTCACCAATCCGCCGTTCCGGCTGGCGGAAAAGTTCGTCGCGCGAGCGCTGGAGTGCAGCGACGCCGTCGCGGTTCTGGTCAGAAGCGCATTTCTGGAATCCGTCGGTCGCTACAAGGGGTTGTTCCGTGTGCACCCGCCGCGGATTGTCCTGCAGTTCACCGAGCGCGTGGTGATGCGCAGAGCGCGACTGTCGCCGAACGGGAGCACGGCCACGGCCTACTGCTGGATCGTATGGGTATCCGGTTTTCGCGGCGCGACGGAGCTTGACTGGATCCCACCCTGCCGCAAGCGCCTGGAGCGGGCCGAGAACTACGAGGGTTGGTCATGATCCGCTGGGAAAGTTCCGATCCGGGCCGCTTTCACGCGCAGGAGCAAGCGCTTCTGTCGCTCTGCGACCGCATGGCGCTGCTCGAACAGGCCTTCGCCACCGCTATCGACCGGGCGTCGGCCGCCCGTTTTCGGCTTGATCGGTTGGAGATCGAATTGAAGCGGTTGCAGGCCCGCCTGACGAAGCTCGAACGGGAGCTCAGCGTGCGGCCCCGCCGGCGGGAGGCCGACCGATGACCGCGCCTCGCCCGCCCGCGCATCTGGAGCCCTATGTGTCCGCTCTGGGGGTCGAGGCCGCGATCGATCTGTTCCTGAATTTCGGTGGGACCTACCTTTACATCCCTCGACAGCCGACCCACCGATCCGAACTGGTCAGGGTCCTGGGCATGGAGAAAGCACAGGCGCTCGCCGCCCTGGCCGCGAGAACGGCCTTGCCGCGACGCCTGCCCATCGGCAAGAAGTGGATCGCCCGGGTACTGAAAGCCCAGGGCTTGTCGGAAGCGAAGATCGCGACCAGACTGCACGTCAGCAACGTCACCGTGTCGTCGTATCTGCGGGACGACGGCCGGGGCGATGCAGATCCCCGTCAGTCGAGCCTCTCCTGACCCTCCCGATCCCGCCCCCTGCACGCCGTTGTAGGTGAAAGTGGCCCGCCACGGCGGGGCATAATGATCCGGCAACGCCGGCACTCCGGCGGTCAGTCCACTGCCGGAGAGTGCCATGCGGACCAGCGAACAGGGTATAGCCTTCCTAGAGAGCCACGAGGGCGTGGTCCTGAAGGCCTATCGTGACCCCGTAGGCGTCTGGACGATAGGTGCCGGCCTCACCTCGGCCTCTGGCGTTGTCCGGGTGCGGCCGGGAATGGTCATCAGCCGGGAAGAGGCCACGCGGCTGCTCGATCTGGCGCTGCGGCGCAATTATGAGCCGGCAGTGGCTGCCGCGATGCCCAGGGCGAAGCAGCACGAATTTGACGCGGGCGTGTCGTTCCACTGGAACACCGGCGCGATCGGGAAGGCCAGCTGGGTCCGGCACTGGCGGGCCAATGCGCCGTCTCATCTGATCCGGGCGGGACTCATGGCCTGGAACAAGGCGGGGGGTAGGGTCATGCCAGGCCTGACGCGCCGCCGTGCGGAAGAGGTCGCCATGCTCCTCGACGCTTCGTACCCGCGCACGCCCACGGCGGCGTCTCGGCCCGGTAACGCCCGTTGGGCGGTGAACCTGACGCCGGACGAGATACGGCGGGTGCGCGACGGCTTCCGCGCCCTCGGCTACGATCCTGGTCCGGACGCGGACGGCGTACGCACGACCGCCGTGATCCGGTTCCAGGCAGATCAGGATCTCAAGGCCGACAACATCATCGGCCGGGCGACCCTGTCGACGCTGGAGCGCGCCTTGGCGGCCAGAACCAAGGCCGCGACAACAGGAACCGCCACCGCAGCCTCAGGTGGAGCGCTGGCCTTGCCGGAGAGCGCACTGAGTGGCGTTCCTGGGGCGGCCGACGCTCAATGGCTTCTGTGGGTCGTAGTGGGGATATGCGCCCTCTACGCTGCGACGCTGGCCTGGTCCTACCGCGATCAGGTTGCCGCTCTCGTGCAGTTCAGGCTGCCGCGTCTCGCGGCTCTGCTCAGGAGCTTCTGATGAAAGCTTTCGCCATTGCCGTCCGTGGAGTCCTGATTTTCGTTGCCGGCTTCGCGATGCTGTTCGCGGTCCTGCTGGCGCAGGACGTGAGGGCAGAGCCAGTCTGTCTTGCCTTCGACCGTCTCCTGGAGACGTTGAAAGCCAGCCATGGCGAAGAGCCGGTCGGCCAGGGAGAAACCGCGGCAGGCACCCGACTGCTGATCATGGTGCAGCCCGAAGGCAGCACATGGTCGCTTGTCGCGGTGTTTCCGGACGGGAGAGCCTGCCTGCTGGGCTACGGCACGGACTGGCAGAACCTGACAACGCAGCCCGGATCGGAGATCTGACATGACACCTCTCGTGGCCCTCGCCCTGCAAGCGGGCTTTCCAATGATCCGCTCGATCCTGGACCGCAAGTTGGGCGACCGGGGCGGCGCCCTCATCGCGGATGTCGTGAGCGCTCTGGCGGATCGGACCGGCGTACGGCCGGACGAGCTGGAGACGCTGGCAGAAACGAACCCTGGCAAGGTGATCGACGCCATGCGGGCAGTGGAGCCCATGACGCCGGAGTTGGTGGCGATCTATGCAAAGGGACTCGAACACCAATTCGAGCTGCTCCAGGCGGAGACGGCTGAAGGCGGCTGGAGAAGCGCCTGGCGCCCGGCGGGAATGTGGTTCGTTCTGGTGCTGTGGTTTTACCAGATCGTTGGCTTGCACGTGGCGAACGCGATCTGGAGGATCTCTCTGCCTGCTGCCCCCTGGGACAACCTGATCACCTTCACCGCCATGTATATGGGGCTCTACATGGGGGGGCACACGATCAAGGATGTCGTTGCCAACCTGTCGGGGGGCCGGAAGTGACGCCAGCAGACACCACGGTGCAGTTCCTCATCGTCTGGGCCGTCGCGCTTTCCACGCTGATCAACTTCGGCACAGTGGTTTGGAACATATTCTCCGGGCCGTCGAAGAAGAACGGCGCGCGGCTCGATGCCATGGCCAGCACGTTGTTGTCGCTGGAGCAGCGGGTGTCCGCCGGCGAGCAGCTGCAGCGCACTCTGCCGTCCAAGGACGATATCCACAAGCTGGAGCTGTCGATGGAGCGCCTCAAGGGCGAGATGAAGACGCTTAGTCAGATCCTAGCCGGTCAAGCCCAGATCACCGAGCGGATGGAAGCGATCCTCAACCGCCACGAAGACCACCTGCTGCAATCGGGACGAAAATGACGGATTATCAAGAGACCCTGCGTCGGCACCGGCGGCTGGCCATCCTGCGGCACCTGGAGGCTTCGCCGGAGTACACCTCCAACGTCTCGATCCTTCAGGATGTGCTCGCTGCGGTCGGACTGCGCTCGACGTGTGACCAAGTGACGACCGAGATCGTCTGGTTGCAGGAGCAGGGCTTTGTTCTTGCCGACGGCGACGCTTTCCTTGTCGTTACTGCCACGGCCCGTGGGGCGGAGATCGCGCGCGGCGTGGCAAACCACCCCGGTGTCCAACGCCCCGGTCCGAGGTAGCAGACAGATGCCCACCCCGCGAAAGGTCAATCTTCTGCCGCCCGAACTCAGGGCCTGGCTCGAAGGCGAAATGCGCGCGCGCGGCTTCGCGGGCTACGAGGATCTGGCAGATGCCCTGAACCGGAAGCTTGCGGAGGCTGGACAGGAGCTGCGCATCCAGAAATCGGCGCTGCACGCCTACGGTGCCGAGTATGCGGAGTTCGTCCGCGTTCAGGAGGCAGCGGGCGCCTGGGCGACAGAATGGATGAAGGAGCAGGGGATCGGCGAGGAGGCCAGGCGTCACAACGTCCTGTTTCAGATGATCACCGCGCTGGCGTTCAAGGTCATGCAGGCTCAAATGCTGAAGGAGGGGGGCGAGATCGATCCTCAGACGCTGCATTTCATCGGCCGGATGATGAAGGACGTCATGCAGTCGTCAGGGATCCGCGAGCAGCTGGCGGCGGCGGTACGCAAGGCGCAGGCCGCCAAGCTGGACGCAGCTGTCGCAAATGGCGACATCGACTCCGAGGCCGCAGCCAAGGCGCGTCGCATCATGGGGTTCGCAGAATGAGCCCTTCCCGGTTCATTGCCGAGGCGACCTACCGCAGGGGGTCTGCTCTTGACGGAATTCGCAATGTGCCGGACGGTCTCGGCGTGGATTGCGACGACTTCGCTTGGTCTCTGCTCTGCCACCTTGAGGGCGGTCCCCGCCGCGCGCTGCGCGCCCTATGGATCGGCAAGGCAGCCCTCTGGCGCGTGCGGTCGCCGGTCAACGGTCTGATCGCGCGGCACGTCGCCCTGCACTGGACCGGCAGGTGGATCGACAGCACGAACAGGGACTGGAGGCTGGAGCCTGCTCCCCATGTTCCGGTCCGCAGACTGCGCATGATCACCCTGCTGCCAATGCTGGCCTGGGGAACTTCGGCCGGAAAGCTGGCAATGGTCGCACTGGTGCTTGCCTGGGCCTACCTGTCCGGCGGAATCGGCCTCCTGCTTTCCCTGGCGGCATGATGTTGGCGGCCGGCGTGACCTCTGGCAGACAGATCGATGGCCTGGAGATTCTGCGATGACAGTGGTGCGTCCGGTCATCAACTTCCTACCGTACCAGCGAGCCTGGATTTCGGACGAAAGCCGATTCAAGATTGGGATGTTTGCCCGGCAGACGGGCAAGACCTTCTCGACCGGGGGAGAATGTGTCGACGATTGCTTTCGTGGCTGGGCCGAGGATCGAAGAAGCCGCTGGGTGATCCTGAGTCGGGGAGAGCGGCAGGCTGCCGAAATGATGACGGAGGTGATCAAACCGTTCACCAGGGCTTTCTACGAGGTCTACAATACCCTTGTTAGCGGTGGTGAGCCCCGGTTCGAGGAGACCGAGTTCCGCGCGCCCCAGGAGAAGGGCCCCGATGCTGTCTACAAGGCGCTGGAAGTGGCGTTCCCGAACGGCAGCCGGATTACCGCCCTTCCTGCGAATCCAGATACCGCGCGCGGATTCTCGGCCAACGTTATCCTCGACGAGTTCGCGTTCCACGCCAGGAGCCGCGAGATCTGGGCCGCGCTGTTCCCGGTTATCTCGAAGGGTCGGCAGAAGCTGCGAGTGATCTCCACCCCAAACGGCAAGGGCAACAAGTTCTACGAGCTGATGACGGCAGAGGACAGCGTCTGGTCGCGCCACGTGGTGGATATCTATCAAGCCGTTGAACAGGGCCTTGAACGCGATGTCGAGATGCTGCGCCGGGGGATGGCCGACGAGGACGCCTGGTCGCAGGAGTACGAGCTCAAGTGGCTCGACGAGGCATCAGCCTGGCTCGACTACGATCTTATCTCCGCCTGCGAGGCAGAGGGTGCCGGAAAGCCGGAACACTATCAGGGCGGCCCCTGCTTCCTGGGGGTCGATATCGCGGCGCGCAACGACCTATTTGTGATCTGGGTCGATGAGCTGGTGGGCGACGTGCTGTGGACCCGTGAGATTATGGCCCGGCGACGGGTCAGTTTTGCCGAACAGGACGCGCTTCTCGACGACGTGTTCCGCCGCTACCGGGTGGTGCGTTGCAAGATGGACCAGACCGGCATGGGTGAGAAGCCGGTCGAGGACGCGCAGCGCCGGCATGGCACGAGCCGGGTGGCAGGCGTCCTGTTCACCCCGGCGAACCGCCTCGCCATGGCGACCGTGCTGAAGGAGCGCTTCCAGGATCGGCGCAAGCGGATCCCTGCGGGCGATCCGGTATTGCGGGCCGACCTCCACGCGATCAGGAGCCAGGTGGGCTCCACAGGTCAGCGACGCCTGATCGCCGACGGCGAGACCGACGGTCACGCGGACCGGTTCTGGGCGGCGGCCCTGGCTGCAACGGCCGCCGACATGGGGGTGGCGGAATACGATTACCGCCCGGTGAGGAGCGCGGGCGGCAACGCCTGGCAGCTTGAGGACGACGAGGAGCGCGATCGGTTCCGCCCTCCGCTCGGATCGAGGCTACGAGGCAGCGCGTTGTGATGCGCAGCATGGGCAGGCACGGCAGGAAGGACTGACAGAATGACGACACTGCAATTGCTCGATCACCGCGGCGAGCCGGTCCGCAGGGCAGATCTGAAGCTGGAGGTGGCGGGTGCGACCGTTTCCGGGGTCCGTTCGCCAGCTACAGGTTACCCTGGCGACGGCCTTACTCCCTCACGCCTGGGCTCGATCCTGAGGGAAGCCGACGCCGGGGACACGGTCCGCTACCTGGAACTCGCCGAGACGCTGGAGGAGCGGGATCCGCACTACTCCGGCGTGCTCCGGACGCGCCGACTGGCCGTCAGCCAGTTGCCGATCACGGTCAAACCTGCCTCGGATGCGGCGGAGGACGTAGATCGAGCGAAGATGGTCGAACGCTGGCTCGATCGTGACGAGCTCGCCGATGAGGTCTTCGACATCCTGGACACGTTGGGCAAGGGATACTCCGCGACCGAGATCATCTGGGATACGTCGGAAGGCCAATGGATGCCGAGGCGACTGGAGCTGCGTGATCCGCGTTGGTTCCGGTTCGATCGCCGGAACCTATCCACGCCGATGCTCCTCGGTGAGAATGGAGAAGAGCAGCCGCTGCCGGCCTTCAAGTTCGTCTTCGCCTCGATCAAGGCCAAATCGGGGTTGCCGATCCGGGCAGGCCTCGCCCGGATCGCACTCTGGCCTTATCTATTCAAGAAGTTCACCGAGCGCGACTGGGCGATCTTCACCCAGACCTACGGACAGCCGCTCAGGATCGGTCGCTTCGGCCCGGATGCGAGCGAGGAGGACAAAGGCACTCTCTTGCGGGCGGTCAGCAATATCGCCGGCGACTGCGCGGCCATTGTGCCGGAATCGATGCAGATCGAGTTCGTCGAAGCCGCCAATGTTGGCGCGGCCCACGCGCTGTACAAGGAACGGGCGGAGTGGCTGGACGAGCAGGTTTCGAAGCTGGTGCTCGGCCAGACGGCGACGACCGACGCCAAGACCGGCGGGCTCGGGTCCGGCCGAGAGCACCGTCAGGTGCAAGAGGATATCGAACGCGCCGACGCCAAGGCCTTGGCGGCGGTTCTGAACCGAGACCTGATCCAGCCGTGGATGCAGCTGAACTTCGGCCCGCTGAAAGCCTATCCGCGGCTGAAGATCGCCCGGGAGGAGTCCGAGGATCTGAAGGCCATGGCCGAGGCTCTGGGACCGATGATTGATCGAGGTCTGGAGGTGGATCAGGCCGAGATCAGGGGCCGGTTCGGTCTGTCTGCGCCCGGTCAGGGGGCCAAACTGATGGGTCGGACGACCACAGACGGTCCTCGCGTCGGATGTCCACCAGCCGCTTCCGAAATTAAAAGCGTTTCCGGCGTTTTTAAACGGGGTGAGGCCCTTCCGGGTATCGAGGTAGCCGCGCAGGCGGATGGGGCTTCCAAGGCCCGGAAAATTGGCTCCTCACCGGTCGACGTTCTCGCGGAACGGTTGATGACCGAAGCGGCCCCGGCCATGAAGGAACTGCTTGACCGGATCGAGGCGATGATCGCAAAGGCGGAGACCCTGGACGAGCTGCGGGAGCTGCTGCTGAACGGCTACCCCGATCTCGATGCCGGCACCTTGGCGGATGTTCTGGCAATGGGGCTGCTAGCCGCTCACGCCGGCGGCCGCGTGGCCGTCGAGGAAGAGGCCGAGGACTGAGGATGGCCGTCTTCGAGGCAAGCTTCAGCAGGCCCTTCGCGCACCAACTGGCCGCATGGCGCATCCGGCTGGCCAATCGCATACCGACCGCCACCTGGCGCGACCTCTGGCAGGCCCAGCACGATCGCGCCTTCGTCGTGGCTGGCGCGATGAAGGCAGAGCTGCTTGCCGATCTGGCGGCGGCGGTCGACAAGGCAATCGCCGACGGTAGATCGCTCGAAGAGTTCCGCAAGGATTTCCGCGCCGTTGTCGAGAGGCACGGCTGGCACGGCTGGACGGGCGAGGGATCGGCGAAGGGAGAGGCTTGGCGGACGAAAGTCATCTACAAGACCAACCTCGCGACCAGCTACGCCGCTGGGCGCCTCGCTCAATTGCGGGAGGGAGGGTTCGCCTGGTTCGTCTACCGCCACGGCGCGAGTCTTGAACCGCGCGAACAGCATCTGTCGTGGGACGGCCTGATCCTCGAAGCGGATCACCCCTTCTGGGAAACGCATTATCCGCCGAACGGCTGGGGTTGCAGCTGCTATGTCACCGGGTCGCGGACGCGCGATGGCGCCCAGCGCGTCGGTGGCAAGCCGGGTAAGGTTCTGGCAGATGGCTGGCAGCAGCGCGACTCTAGGACGGGAGCGCCAGTCGGGATCGACAAGGGCTGGGACTACGCGCCAGGCTCGAGCGTAACCAGCGAGGTCGCAACGCTGGGAAAGGTGCTCGCCGGACGCGTTTCCGGTCTGCCGGCCGAGCTCGGCTCTCGGCTGGGGGTAGAGCAGATCGACACGATCGAGCGCAGCTGGCGGCACTGGCTTGTCACCGTCCGCGAGGGGTCTGATCATGTGCCCGGTCTGCTCGGCGTTCTGTCGCCAGAGATCGTTGCGAACCTGAAGGAGCGCGGAATGACACCGGCGACGGCAGCGATTGTCGTCAAGTCCGGTCTTCTGAACGGCCCGAAGGCGCGGCGGCACGAGGCTGTTGGCGATGCATTGCCAGAGCCTGCCTGGCGCGACTTGCCCAGACAGCTCCTGACACCTCAGGTCGTGCTCTTCGACGAGCGGACGCATCGGCTGATTTACATCCTCGGTGACGCAGGCTCCTCACAGTTGGCTGTGGCGATCAACTACCAGTTCGTGGCGCACCGGAAGAACAGGATCGCAAACATGGTCGTTTCGGCCTACAGACCGAAGATGCAAAGCATTCTCGAGAGGATCGCTTCCGGAGCCCTGACGGTCGTCTCCGGAAACCTTTCATGACACGCGTGTCGGCTAAGAGGGATAAATGGATGCAACGGACACGATGTCCGTTGCATGACTGGCGGGTGACGGAGGTGCGGGATACCCTCATGTGCTAGCAACGGGCCCGGCCCGCCGGCATCCTGGAACCCGACTTCCCAGGGTCGCCACCCGAGAGCAGAGATAGAGATGGCCACGATCGATATCAAGGACAACGAGATCCCTGCTGCCCTGGCACGACTGTCCGCAGCCCTGTCGGACCTGGCACCGGCCTTCGAGGAGATCGGCGAGATCGTCTTGGCATCGACGCGGCTGCGCTTTGCCCAAGGTGTGGCGCCAGACGGTAGCCGCTGGGCTCCGAAATCCAGGACCACGCTCCTCAGGTACGGTGCACGGTCCTCGAACCGGATAGATGTGCGGCCGCTGTTCGGACCATCGGGATCGCTGTCGTCGCAGATCTACTACGAGGCGGGGCCGGACAGTCTGCAGTGGGGGTCTCCGCTAATCTACGCGGCGACCCAGCAGTTCGGCGCCAAGAAGGGCGCCTTCGGGCGTACGTCCCGCAACGGCCCCATTCCGTGGGGAGATATTCCCGCCAGACCATTCCTCGGCCTGTCGGCCGAGGATGAAACGAACATCCTCACATCCCTCGGCGACTGGCTGGAGCGCGCCACCGCCGGCTAGGCGTGGTTCGCGACCGGGCGCTTGACCCCGGCTCACCAAAGCGCCACGGTGAGGATCGGCGCGGGCACGGCGGCCCCTGCAAACCCTTGTAGGTTTTTCGGTGTCGCTCCATCCGCCAGTGTGGCGGCATGCTTTACGCCCCCAACCCTCAACCCGGGCAGGATCTGGTTGCCCTCGCCGCCTCTGTCGCGTTGAACGCTGTGGGCGAGGACGGTCGCGTGCCGGAATGGGTCCATCTCCTGCCGGTGACGAAGGGCCCGGTGGAGACCTACGACGGCCGGGGCCCCTATCACGTGGAGGATCTGCGATCGATCATTCAGGCCTCCCTGGCCTGGGAGCGGGGCATTCCGATTGATGAGAACCACGCTACCGATCTGCGTCCCGGTCACGAGGCCCCGGCGCGCGGCTGGATCGTCGCGCTGGAGGCACGATCAGACGGACTGTGGGGGCGCGTTGAATGGACGGCGGCCGGCCGGGCGCTGGTGGCCGACCGCGCCTATCGGGGCATTTCTCCCGTCCTGCTTATTGACGCCCGGGACGGGCGTACGGTGCGGCTCATCCCACGCGCGTCGCTCGTCAATGTTCCGAATCTGCGCGGCCTGACCGCGCTCAACAAGGAGACTTCCCGTATGGAAGCCATGAACAAGATTGCCGAGAAGCTGGGACTCGCTGCCGACGCGACGCTGGACCAGATCCTGGCGAAGATCGAAGGCATGATCGGAAAGATGTCCGAAAGGACGGACGAGCAGCCGGCTGCCGCTTTGCAGTCAGCGCTGGCCGAGATCGGCGCGGCTGTGGGGCTGCCGACCGGTGCGCCCGAAGCGATCGTCGCGGCCGTGAAGGTCAAGGCGAGCGGAGCCGGCGACGTTGTGGCGCTACAGGCCCAGGTGGCTTCCCTCAGGTCCGAGCTCGACACCCTGCGGGAGGCGGGCAAGCGCGCGGCCTCGGAGGCCTGGATCGACGCCGAGATCAGGCGCGGCCGCGTCGGCGTGACCGCTGCCAACCGCGAGGCTCTCGTCGCTTTGCACATGTCGCAGCCCGATCAGGCGCGGGCCATCGTCGAGGCGAGCCCGGTGGTGTCGCAGGGCGCCATCGTTCCCGCCGGCGCACCCGCTGTCGACCAGGACGGCCTTCTGCAGCTCAACGCCGAGCAGGTCGACATCGTCCGGAAGCTCGGCCTCGATCCGAAGGCTTACGCGAAAACCCTGACCGAGGAGACCCGCTGATGGTGGCCCTGACCCAAGACCGCAACACGCCCCGCGCTGAAGGCGATGAGCGCACTGGCCTCCTGGGCCTCAACCAGGCGATCTTTGCCGGCGCGATCCTCATGCGCGACGCCGCCGGCGACCTGATCGAGGGTGCGACCGCGACCGGCTGTTATGGCGTCGGCATTGCGCTGGAGCGGCAGGCGAGCACCGCCGCCGGCGTGACGGCGATCCGTTACCGGCCGGGCGTCTTCCGCTTCGCCAACTCGGCGGCCGGCGACCTGATCACCAAGGCCGACATCGGTGCTGTGTGCTACATCGTCGACGACCAGACGGTCGCGAAGACGAGCGGCACCAACACCCGCTCGCCCGCGGGCATCGTGGACAGCTTGGATGCCCAGGGCGTCTGGGTTCGCTGCGACGAAGCCCTCATCCGCGCCATCCTGTCGTAAGGAATCCATACATGCTCGTGAATGCAGCTACTCTCGACGGCCTCCGCGTCGGCTTCAAGACGACCTTTCAGGAGGGATTGAAGCAGGCTTCGACGGCCTATCTCCGGATCGCGACGGTGGTGCCGGCTGCGACGAAGGAACAGAAGTACGGCTGGCTCGGAAAGATCCCGAGTGTGCGCGAATGGGTCGGTGCCCGCGCGGTGCAGAACCTGCAGCAGCACGACTACGCCATCAAGGAGAAGGCGCTCGAACTCACTCTGGGCGTCGACCGGGACGATATCGAGACCGACAATCTGGGCATCTACAAGCCGCTCTTCACCGAGATGGGCATGTCGACCGGGGCGCAATGGGATCGGATGGTCTTCTCGCAGCTCAAGGCAGGCTTCAGCACCAATTGCTACGATGGGCAATTCTTCTTTGACACCGACCACCCGGTCCTGGACGAGAACGGCAACACCGTGACGGTTGCGAACACCGACGGGGGAGCTGGAACGCCGTGGTTCCTGCTGGACGTGAGTCGCGCGATCAAGCCCATCCTCCTGCAGAAGCGCAAGGATTTCCAGTTCGTCGCGCTGGACAAGCCGGACGATCAGAACGTGTTCATGAGCAAGGAGTTCATCTACGGTGCCGACGCTCGCGCCAACACGGGATACGGATTCTGGCAGATGGCTTGGGGCTCGAAGCAGCCCCTGACGGCTTCGACCTATGCGACCGCCCGGGCCGCCCTGTCCGGCATGAAGGGAGACTACGGTCGCCCGCTGGGCATCATGCCCAACCTGCTGGTGGTGCCGCCCGCGCTCGAGAGCGCCGCCCGCAAGATCCTGAACTCGGAGTATGCCGCCGGCGGCGAAACGAACGAGTGGAAGGGCACAGCCGAGCTGCTGGTCGTCCCGTGGCTCGCCTGAGCCTGACCGCCTGACGGAGTGATGCAGATAAGGGGTCGGGTTCGGTCCCGCCCCTTTCTCGATCACGCATCCCCCACCCCTGATACGGAGAAACCGATGGCCCGCAGACCCAAGCCCGAGCCGAAACCCGCAGCTCCCGCAGCGTCGGTGGCCGACGCTGCCGGCACGATCGTCCCGCAGCACGAGCCTGCTGCGGGTCCCGACAGCGACGCTGCGGGCACCGAGAGTCAGGACGCCCAGACGGAACAGCCCGGATCCGCGTTGAGGGACGGGGATGCGACGGGGGCGACGGAAGAAGCCTCCTCCGCCACCGCCGCCCCCAAAGCCTACGCCGTCGAAGTGACCGGCCCCGCCAAGGGTCGCTGGCGCGCCGGCCGGAAGTTCGGCCCCGAACCGGTGGCCATCCCGGCCACCGAGCTGACCGAGGCCCAGCTGCGCGCCCTGGATGATGATCCGGAGATCTCGCTGAAGATGGTCCCATTCGAGGCCTGAACCAGCCCCGCCCGGTCGATCGCGAACGTCAAAAGAGGGCGTGACTGCCGGGAGAGACCGGCACCCGAACTCCGAGGACCCGATGCCCTACGTCACTCTTGATCAGTTGAAAGACCGCTTCGGAGAGCAGATGCTGATCGCTCTAACCGACCGGGGTCCAGACGCGCACGGGGTGGTGGATCCGGACGTTGTGGCGCATGCGTTGGCGGAAACGGACGCCCTGATCGACGGCTACCTGGCCGGCCGTTACGCGCTTCCGTTGACTGCGACACAGACCCTGCTGGTGAGCGTTGCCGGTTCGATCGCCATCTATCTGCTGCATCGCTACGAGGCACCCGAGAAGATCGCCGCCGATTACAAGATGGCAATCGGCACGCTCGAGCAGATTGCCCGGGGAACGATCCGGCTGACCGCCGCTGGCGCGGAGCAGCCCTCCACCGGAGCGACGGGTGTGCAGATCGCCGACCGCGAGCGACCCTTTACCGACGCCAATCTTAAGGGTTTCATCTGATGCTGGTGCAGTCCCTGATCGAGAGGCTGCGGGAACGGGTGCCGGACTTCAGCGGCAGGGTGGAGGCTGCACTCGATCTGGCCGATCTCATGTCGCAGGGTCGTCTGCCAGAGGTCACGCCGGCCGCCCATGTTCTGTCGGTAGGCCTCGTCGGCAAGGCAGTCGACGCCGCCGCGGGCCTGTACCGGCAAGCTTTCGACGAGGTCTTCGGTGTCGTCCTGACCTTCCGCAACAACACGCCGACGGCTCGCCAGGGATTCGAGCGTATCGAGGCGATCAAGAGGAGTGTCATCCATGCTGTCGCCGGTTGGGTGCCGAGCGGCCACCCGCAACCCTTCAGCCTGGCCCGTGGCACGCAGGTCAGTTTTGCTGCCGGCACGCTCGTCTATCAGATCGATTTCGTCATTGGCGATCAGCTGAGGATCAATCCGTCATGAAGAAGTCAACCGCATACGCCCACGCACCCGCGACACTGCCGCAGACAGGAGGCGCGTATACCAGACTGCCGGACGGAACCCTGCGGCTGGACGAAGCGACCGACCCTGGGCGGGGGGTGCGGGCGGCGACGCCTGCATCAACCGTGGATGCCGCGTCTGAACATCCTGTGAAGGAGGCCTGAGATGCCCGCCCCGCTCTTCTGGGATTCGAAGATCCTTCTGTTCAAGATCGAAACGACCTACGGCGTCGACGCAGCGCCGACGGCCGCCGACAACGCCATCCTCGCGACGAACGTCAAGTTGCAGCCGATGGAAGGCACGGACGTCAGCCGCAATCTGGAGCTCCCGTATCTCGGGGCGCAGGGCACCATTCCGAACGAGCTGCACGCGAAGATCAGTTTCGATGTGGAACTGGCACCTTCCGGAACACCAGGGGTGGCGCCGGCCTGGGGGCCGCTCCTGCGCGCCTGCGGCGTGGCGCAGGTCGTGAACGCCGGGGCCTCGGTCGTCTACAACCCGATCTCGATGGGTCATGAATCCGGGACGATGCATCTGTGGATCGATTCCACCCGCTATATTGCGCGAGGCATGCGTGGCACGGCCAAACTGGAGCTCAATGCCCAGGGTATCGGCTATCTCAAGTTCGAGCTGACCGGCCTCTTCGTCGCGCCGGGCGAGCTCGCGCGCCCGAGCCATGTTAACCTGATGGCCTTCCAGAAACCGCAGGTCGCAACCACGGCCAACACGCCGACCTTCACGATCGGCGGCACCGCCTTCGTGATGCGCTCGTTCGAGCTGGATCTGAAGAACCAGGTGGAGCCGCGCTTCCTCGTCGGCGCCGAGGCGATCCTGATCACGCAGCGCGAGGACATGATCAAGACCGTTGTCGAGGCGCAACCTCTGTCGGTCTTCAATCCGTTCGTCAAGGCGCTGAACCAGACGGAGGACGCGATCACGCTGGTCCATGGGACCGGGGCCGGCCGGATCTCGACACTCTCGGTGCCGGCCGCCCAGATGCAGCGGCTGCAAGGGCTCGAGAACGCCCAGAAGATCAAGGAATGGCCGCTGAGCCTCATGCCTCTGCCGGTGCTGGGGAACGACCAGTGGACCCTGACCCTTACCTGATTGCGGCAACCCGCGCGTGATTGGAGCCATCCCATGTTCAAGCTGAAGAAGAACGCGACCTTCCTGCACGACGTGCCGATCCAGTGGCCGGTGGACGGCGGGTTCGAGGAGGTCCAGCTCAAGGTCCGCTTCCGGGTTCTCGATGCCGACAGCCTGCGGCTGCACGACGATCTGTCCAGCGAGGCTGGCCAGAACGCCTATCTGCGCGCGATCATCGTGGGTTTCCCGGCGGTGATCGACGACGACGGCAGGCCGGTCCCAGACGACGAGGCCTTGTTCGAGCAGATCGTGGGTCTGACCTTCGTGCGCGCTGCCCTGTTGAGGGCCTATGGCGCGGCGATGTCGGGGGCAAGGGCAAAAAACTGATCTGGGCCGGGCGCGCCTGGGCGAGGGGCGAGCTTGGCCGCAAAGGGGAGAGGCTGACCGGGGCCAAAGCCGATGCCGAACGCTGGGGGCTGCTGCTGCCGGAGGATCTGGACGGGACCGATGACGACACAGAGGGTGTCTGGCCGGAGAACGAGGTTGCCGTGCGCGCCTTCCTAGAGGTCTGCTCGCAGTTCCGCATGGTCGCTCATGCCGACGGCAGCCTGCAGCGCACCGGCCTCGACTATTCGGCTGCGCGCCATGGCCTCGAACTGGCGGGTGTCGGTATGACGCGCGAGCTCTGGGAGGCTGTGCGCCTCATCGAGTGGGGTGTGTTGGGCGCTCAAACCGACGGAGGCGCTCCATGACCCAGCTCACGCTGGCGATGCTGTTGCGCGCCGAGGGCGCCCCAGCGGCGAAGGCCGCAATTCAAGACGTCGCCGGCGCGACCGACAGGTTGGTCGCCGGAACCGCGCGCGGTACCGCTGCGGACCGCCAGGCCGCCAGCGCCAAACAGGCCAGTGCGCAAGCCAGCCGGACGTTGGCTTCGGCCAACAGCGCTGCTGCAGGTGCGACCGGAAACCTCGTCGCGAACTTCAACGACCTGTTCATGATGATCGGGGCGGGGCAGAACCCGCTGACGACTGCGATCCAGCAGGGCACCCAGATCACCCAAGTGCTTGGGCCCATGGGCGCGGCAGGCGCGGCGCGCGCGCTCGCTGGGGCTGTTGCGGCGATGCTGAACCCGATCAATCTGGTTACGCTCGGGGTCATCGCCGCAGGTTCGGCGATGCTGCAATGGTTGACCGGCGCCGAGGACGACGCGCGTACTCTGGAGCAACAGATCGAGGCGGTCACGGCGGCCGTCAAGCGTTGGCGGGACGAGAGCGGAAAGTCCTTCGCCGAACTGAGCGATACCTTCGGAACCATCACCCCGGAACTCATGACGATGCAGCGCGAGATCGCGCAGCTTCGCATCGCCGAGATCATGACCGAGGCCGATGCGGCCGTGCGCCAGCTGTCGGAGACACTCGGCGCCGGGTACTTCAACACCGTGGGCGGCGACCTCAGGCGACTGTTCCTGGAATCTGGGATCACGCTGGGCACGTATCAGACGGCCGAGTTCCTGGACCTGATTCAGCAGGTTGGGAATGCGACTGGCGTGCGAGACCAGCTGGCCGCTGTGCAGGCGCTGCGAGAAGAGTTCGCGGCGATCACCGGCGGCATCCAGAACATGTCCGATGGGCAGCGCGGCTTCTACAGTTCGGTTCTGGAAACCGAATCCGCCCTGCGCGCGGCGGCCGTCGCCACGGGAGACATCGACCAGAAGACGCAGGCCGCAGCCCGCGCCGGCAGCGAGTTGGCAAGCCGCGCCCAATCCGTGGTCGCCACTATTGCCTCCGCGGACGGCAGCCGGCTTGCTTCTGCCTTTCAGGCGGCATTTCCGGCTGCCAGCCAGCTCCTGGGCATGGCGCGGGGGATCGTGGCGACGATTGGCGCCGCGCGAGCGCAAGCCGCCGCCTACGAATCTGCGCAGACGGGTTCCCTGGCGGCCCAGTATGCCCAATACGGCGCCGGGCGCGTGGCCGGCGAGCGTCTGGCGCGTGAATCTGGCACTCTCTACGGCGGCAAGCGTGTCATCCCTGCCCCGATCGTCGTGCGGGGAGGCGGCGGTGGCGGCGGTGGGGGAGGGGGAGGCGCCGCCGCGGCGCAGGAAGCGGATGCGCTGCAGGATCTGATCCAGTCGCTCGAGGGCGAGATCGAGGCGCTGCGGGTTCAGGATCCGATCCAGAAGGAGATGCTAAAGCACCGCGAGGCCCTGACCGGCGCAACCGAGGCCGAACGGCAGAAGGTGGAGGAACTGATCGCAACGCGCGAGCGCGAGGCCGCGGCGCTGGAAGGCGCCAAAGCCAGGGCGGAGTTCTTCGAGAGCGTGACCAACAGCGCGCTCGATGCCCTGATCGTCAAGGGGGAGAGCTTCAACGACGTGCTCAAGAACATCATCTCGTCGCTGGCTCAGGCGGTCATTCAGGCGGCGCTGTTCGGCAAGGGACCGTTCGGGTCGCTGTTCGGCGGTCAGGGCGTTTTCGACCTGATCTTCCCGGGCCTGGCCGGCAAGGCCGAAGGCGGGATGGTGCGAGGCCCAGGCACCGGGACATCCGACAGCATTCCGACCCTGCTGTCGAATGGCGAGTTCGTCGTGAATGCCAGGGCCACAGCGCGCAACCGACATCTGCTGGAGGCGATCAACGCCGGCAGCTTCGTCGGCTTTGCCGCGGGCGGTGCAGTCGGTCGCCCTGGCGGGGCCAGTCGCGAACCGCTCGGCCGGCCGGGTCCGGGCACCATCGTTATCGACATGCGCGGGGCGCGCGGCAACCGGGAAATCGAGGAGATTGCCTTCGCGGCGACACGCAAGGGTCTGGAAATCTACGACCGCGAGGCGCTGCCCCGATCAGTTCGGCGCGTCAGCCGTGATAGCAAGCGGGTGAATTGATGGCTCTGACCTACCCCCTGAACCGAGCCTTCTTCTTCGACACTCTGCTGATCAGCGAGATCACGTTCGACCTGCCGGAGCAACTCGTCCAGTCGCGCACCGCCGGTGGCGAGCAGCTGACGGCCGAGTACGCCGAGCGGCTGTGGACCGGTCGGGTCGAGCTGGCACCTATGCTGCGTCACGAGATCGGTAGTCCGGAAGTATTGTTGTCTGTCCTACGCCACGCTGGCCGGGCGTTCGATATCTATGATCGCCGTCGCCCCTTTCCCCTGGCCGACCCGACCGGAACGTTGCTCGGCACGGCGACACCGACGATCCAGGCGCTCGGCGCCGATCCGCGCGAGATGGCGCTGGCCGGTCTGCCACCCGGATACGTGCTTTCGGCCGGTGACTATCTTTCGTTCCCCTACGCGCATCTGTCGGTGACACGCCAGGCGTTGCACAGGGTCGTCGATTACCTGGTCGTGGCGGACGGTGCCGGACAAACGCCAATGTTCGAAGTCACCCCGCCCATCCGGCCGACCCCGGCGGTCGGACAAGGCGTGGAGCTACGGAAGCCCTTCTGCCGTGCCGTCGTCGTGGCGGGTTCGTTCTCGGCGAACACGGGCCGCGGCAACCTGAGCGAAGGACTCGGGTTCGATTTCGTTCAGACGCTGAGGTAGACATGCGCAGTTTCGACGCCGCCACGCTTGCACAGTTCCAGGGCCGCACGGCTCTCAACTCGCGCATCCTGATCTGGGCCACCGCCCGGAACCGCAACACGGACGCGCCGGAAAGCCTGGGTCTGTGGACCGGAGCGCAGGATGAGACCTTCACAATCGATGGCAGCCCACGAGTATATGTCGGCGCTGGCTCGGTGATGGAGATCCCGGCCATGACCGCCCAATCCGGTGTGGCCGTCCGGATGCAGAGATTCAGCCTGTCGCCTCTGTCCGAAGAGGTAGCAGCCCTGATCCGCACATACGACCCTCGGTTCGGGTCCATCGAGATGCACCGCGCCCTCTTCGATCCGGTGACAGGCGTCCTGGTGGCCGAGCCGCACCGCATCTTCAAGGGCATCATTGACGAGATCGACCTGCCGGTGGACCCGACGTCCGGCGAGGTGCGCTGCAATGTGACCGTCGCATCATCGGCCCGATTCCTGACGCGGACCTTGCCGCTTAAGCGATCGGATGCAAGCCAGCAGCTGCGGTCGGGTGACCGATTCTTGCGATACGCCAAGGTCTCGGGTGAGGTGGACGTCTACTGGGGCGAGAAGCGCCCGGCCGGTGGGTCTGTCGGCCGAACCACGACGATCGGACCAAGCCGATGACGCCGATGACCCAGCCGCCCCGCCGCCCGGACTGGCGCAGCCGCCTGAACGCCTACTTGGCGGAGATCGCTCCGGCCGACTTCAGCTACGGATCGAACGACTGCGCGCTGTTCGTCGCAGGGGCCGTCCGGGCATTAACCGGGCACGACCCGGCAGCAGCTTGGCGTGGCACTTACACCACCCTTGAAGGCGGCCTGAAGCGTCTGAAAAAGGCGGGTATTGCCGACCATGTGGCGGTGGTGGACGGCCTGTTCCAACGGGTTGCACCCGCCTTTGCCCAAGTCGGCGACGTAGCCCTCTTGCGTGCTGAGTCGAGTGAGGGTCTGGGCATCGTCGTCGGTGAAACCGTCGTCTGTCTTTCACCCCGTGGCCTGGCCCACCTGCCGCGAAATTTCATCATCGCTGCCTGGACGGTGCCATAATGTCCCTCGTCACGCATGTAGCCTTGGCGTACGTTCTGCTGACAGGGCCGGTCGAGGCCGGTCCGCTCGCGGCTGCGTTGGGTGGGATCGCTGCGGCTATCAAGGGCAGCGTCTTGCTGCAGGTTGTGACCCGCGTTGCCCTGTCCCTTGCGTTGAGTGCCTTGCAGCGTGCCCTGACGCCCAAGCCGCGCGAGCCGGGAATCAAGACCAAGGTCACACAGACTGGTGACACAAACCCGCAAGGGTTTCCTCTCCACAAGGTCGCGACGGCGGGAACCCACGCTTGTCCGCCGATGAGCCACGGTTCGGCAGGCAAGACCCCGAACGCGTATCTGACCTATGTTATCATTCTGTCTGACGTGCCGGGCGCCACGCTGTCGCGCTGGATGATCAACAACGAGTATGTGACATTGGGCAGCAGCCCTCACGCCGAGTACGGCCTGCCCGCCACCGGCAAGTACTCTGGCTACGCCTGGATAAAGGTCTATGATGGGACTCAGACCGCCGCCGATCCGATGCTCCTGTCGCGGTACGAGATCTACCCAGAGCGGGGCTGGGGATCCGACATGGTCGGCCGCGGCCTCGTCTACGCCATCTGCACCTTCCGCTTCAACCGCGAGCTGTTCCCCGGCCTGCCGCGCTGCAAGTTCGAGCTCAACGGCATACCGCTATACGACCCGCGAAAAGACGACACCGTAGGTGGGTCCGGATCGCATCGCTGGAACGACCGCGCCACATGGGAGCCCAGTCTCAATCCGCAGGTCGGGATCTACAATATTCTGCGCGGAATCGAGATGCCGGACGGTTCTGTCTATGGCGGCGGTTTCCCTGCCGAAGATGTGCCTCTGGCCTCGTGGTTCGCAGCGATGAATGAGTGCGATATGCCGGTTGCCAACGGCAGCGGGAGTGAGCCGCAGTTCCGCGCGGGCCTGGAGGTCCGCGTCGACGAGGAGCCGGCCGATATCATTGCCGAGCTGATGAAGGCCAGCGCTGGTAACATTGCCGAAATCGGTGGCATGTGGAAGACCCGCGCCGGACCGCCCGGATCGCCCGTCTACCTGATGACCGACGCGGACATCGTCAGCTCCAGCCCACAGGAATTCAAGCCGTTCCCAAACATGGCGGGATCCTACAATGGTGCCCATGCCACTTTTCCCGACCCTGACGCCGCGTGGGAACCCGCGGAGGCCGATCCATACTACAGCACTGCGTATGAGGCTGATGATCGGGGCTTCCGCCTGACGGCCGACCTGAACCTTGTGGCGTGCCCTTTCCCGTCGCAGGCCCGCCGACTCATGTATGCGTATGTTGAAGAGGAACGCCGCTTCCGCCGCCACGAGCTGACCCTGCCACCGGACGCAGCCATCCTGGAGCCGCTGGACGCGGTCAGCTGGACGAGCGCCTGGAACGGCTACAACTCGAAGATCTTCGAGGTAGCCGAAGTGGCCGAGGACCTGACCACCGGTCTGCAGCGCGTCAGCCTGATCGAGCGTGATCCCGCGGATTACAACTATCCAGTCCTGCCCGGACCCACCCCGGTGTCCCCCAACCCAGTCGTTCCGCCGCCACAGGAGATTCCCCTGTTCGCTGTCGCAGGGACGTCGATACCCGACGCAACCGGCACCGCGCGTCGTCCGGCGCTCGAGCTCACCTGGGAGCCTGACCTCGACGACGTCTATGGCATCATGTGGGAGGTGCGCGTCCAAGCGACTGGCACCATCGTAACCCGCGGATCGCTGCAGGACGTCGCGGCCGGTCGGGCTATCCTGACCGAGGCGATGATTCCCTCAACCGCCTATGAGGTCCGGGCCCGGCCATTGGTCGACCGCCCATCGAGCTGGACCGCCTGGTTGCCCGCCACGACGCCCAACACGCTGATCACCACGCCCGATATTGCGGACTTCGCGGTCACGCAACAGATTCAGACCGTTGTTCTGGGGCCGCTGACCAAGGCTGATGTGCCGGCCGGGACCGTTGTCGCGACGCTCAACATGGGTGCCATCGCACCGGGAAGCATATGGCGCCGAGGCATTCATTTCTTTGCAAGGACGGACAGTTCCTCTCGGACGATGGTCGTCGAGCTGCAGCGGCGGCGGCGCATCCTGGGCGGACCGCTGGAGGCATGGAGCATGCTAGAAACCTGGAACGTCACTGGCCCCTCCTGGCAGCAGTATACTGACAGTGGCACCCTCGCAGGCAGCTATGACGACTACCAATACCGCCTGCTTGTCGTCAGTCATAACAACAGTACCCTCGGCAGTACCGAAGTGCTGAAAGATATCTACCTTACCCTCGCGAGGGCCACGAAGTGATCGCCTTTGCCTTCATCGATCCCGATGGCCAGCCGACGGGTGGCGGCATGGCGCCCGGCCTGCCGACGGGCGCCGTGCCGTTGCCACCGCCGCTGACTACGGCCGACCTGCCGCGCCTGCGCTGGACCGGGGCGGAATGGGTATGGCGCGAGGTCAAGCCCGACCCCGCCCCCACGGCCGAGGAGATCGCCGCCCAGTCCGAGGCACACCTGGCCCGCGCGCGGCGTGAGGCTGCTACCCGCGTGAATGACCGGATCGAAGCGCTGCGCCGCCGCCTCTACACAGCGATCGCCGGCCAGGACGCGCTCTATCTCGAGAAGCGCGCCGAGGCCCTGGCTTACGTCCGCGAATCCGAGATGTCCGGCGAGCCGAAGGATCTGACCGACTACCCCTTGATCGCCGGCGAGGTCGGAATCACGGCGCCGACAGCCTGGCAGCTGTCGCAGATCTGGCTCCATCTTTCCGACCGGTGCAAGGCGGTCGGTGCCGCCACCGAAACGGCCCGCATGCGGGCGATGGTGGCCATCGAGACCGCGCCGGATCTGACAACGCTCGAACGGATCGAGATCGAGTTCGCCCAATCTCTAGCCGATATCGCACTATGAAGAAGGACAATCCGCGTGGCATTCCAGTTTTCGACGACCGCACGCAATGCCGCCCTCGATGCGATCGAAACTGCGATCGGGCCGGCGCCGATCCTAGAGCTGAGAACCGGCTCCCCGCCTGCCAACTGTGCAGCGACCGACAGCGGCTCTGTGGTGGCTAAGATGGTCCTGCCGTCCGACTGGCTGGGAGCTGCAAGCGGCGGATCGAAGGTGCTGGCCGGCACCTGGCAAGACAGCGCGGCCGATGCGGCCGGAACGGTGGGTCACTTTCGCATCAAGCAAGGGCCGACCTGCCACATCCAGGGGTCGGTCACCATCACGGGTGGTGGTGGCGACATGACGCTGGACAACAACGTTCTTGCCGTTGGCCAGCAGGTCACGATCACCGCCTTCACCCTCACCGCAGGCGGGGCGTGATCCGATGGGGATCCGGCACGCATTTTCGGCAACCGGCACAAACGACACTGGCAAACAGATCAGCGTCGACCGCTGGAACGAGGATCACATTCTGGTCGGTCCGATTGAACTGGGCGGGGTCGGCTCCGATCCTGCCGCGCCGACGGACGGAATGCTGTGGCTGAACACCACCACAGGCGAGGTGAAGGTGCGCAGCGCGGGTGTGACACGATTGCTTGGGCTGGCTCCGGGCGGAGCAGTCTCGAAAATCCAGTTCAACAACGCGGGGGCCTTCGGTGGCGCCGCGGATGTGGAGATCGAGGGCGGTCAGCTGCGACTGCCGACCATTGCGACGCCGGCAGCCCCTGCGGCGGATGGCGTGAAGCT